>NZ_JBEYLC010000005.1:0-171989 GCF_040635885.1 Nocardiopsis sp. NPDC006832
ATGCAGGTGCTGTGCTCGACCCATAACCGGCTCAAGCACCGGTTGCAGGCCAAGGTGAACCGGCAGATCTGGGAGCACCACCACGCCCAGAACCGACAGGACACCGAGACCAGCGGATCCGGGGATGGTGAGGGGGAGCCGGCCCCAGCCACCTCCCCCTAACCACCACCCGCTTCCACGACCATGCGTTCCCGCCAGGTGGAACCCCACCCCGCCGAGAACACCCCGCCGCGACCACCCCGGTTGGGTGTCAGACCCCAAGGGCCCTGTGCCCTGTGGGGATATCGGCATGCCCAGGGGCAGAAACACCGCGAACCCCCGCCCAGAGCCATATCCCGGGGCCGGAGTGGCTCCCATCGGGGGTCTCGGCGCCACTGCCACCACAGGTACCGGCTCCCGCCCCAGGTACCGGCCCACCGGCACCACCAACCCCGTGCAACCCCGTGTTGTCTCTCCATCATGATGATCTTGCTCCTAGCGCCATGTTGGGCGCCCAACATGGCGCTACGAGCAAGATCATCGCTGAGAAGACCAGAGCCGGCCACCGCGAGGACGCGCCCCGCCCCGTGCCCCACCTGTAGCGGGCCCTTCGTGACCCGACCCGTCACGTAGTGGCGACGCGCCCCACGAGGACACCAGAGGGAAGGGAAGGCATCCGGCCGCCTGCGGCCGGACCGGGCCCCCGGGGGCCCGAAGGGCCCGGGGCCGTTGGGACCTCAACCACTCTCCCCCTTCCCCGATAGCCGCCAAACCGCCGCCCGTGCCGCACGGGTCAAGGCCACCAGCCACAGCGTCACAGGACTCAACATTGCCTTGACGCGTGCGGTGCGGGCGGCAACAATCACGCGGCGGGGAAGGAGGGAGAACCCACCCCCACCCCGCCCAACAACCCCAAGGAACTCGACCCCAGGCGCCCCACCAGCAAAAAATTCCCATCTGCACCAAGAACAGCCCCGTTGAGCCCCAGGCCCATCCGGGCTAAGCGTTACAGGACAGAACGTTGTTGCCAGAACTGCTGCCAAAGCGAAGACCGTCAGGCCGTGGTCGGCTCGCTCATGCCTTGATCTCTCGGAGGCTCGGGACCTTGGTCAAGAGGAGCAGTGCTTCCCACAGGCGAAACCGCTCGGTCATCGTGGGGACTGTGTCGAGGACCGGGCCGAAGAATGTCCGCTGTCCTCCGTCTGGCGCTGTAATGGCCATGATCGGCGTACCTATTTCAGCGTCGATGCGGTCGACGCCGTCACGGTGGGAGGCACGTAGCTCGGCATCGTAGTCGGTGGACGTGCCGGCTTTCACGAGTTCGACAGACAGACCGGTGCGTTGCAGCGCCTCACCGAGTTCACCGAGCCATTGCCGTTCGGTGCCATCTGGGTTGGTCCAGAGTGCGTCGTAGAAGGCACCGAGCGATTCGTGTCCGTGCCTGGTCTGGACGGCTGCGGCAACACGTGCGGGGATCCAGAGGTAGCCGTGGGGATCGCCCTCAGGATCGTCGTCGCGATGTTCGTTGAGGATCGACAGACTCATGACACGCCAGTTCACTTCGAGCGGCACTTCGTCGGCGATCTGGGTGATCCAGCGTGCGGTGTGACGGGTGAGCGGGCAGGCGGGATCGAGCCAGAAGTCCACGACCCAACCGGTCTGGGCATCGGTAACGGTCGTTCCTGCGGTTGTGGTGCTCATGTCGTTCTCCTACCTGGGCGGTAATACCCGGGTCCATCCCCGCGTGCACGGGGAGCAGGACTCGTTGACCTGCGGGTTCATCCGGCCCACCGGCCCGAATCCGCAACCGGTCGAGAAACAGACAAACCAGACACCGAACCTCCGCAGTCGCTCCGAAAGACTCACCCAGGTTCCCGGCCGGCACAAGACGGCCGGGAAACCCTCGATCACCCCTACTCACCTACTCCCCTGGCCAGAGGAAGCGTTGGGCTTTCGCCCAGGGGGAGCTTTCCTCCTCTGGAAGATAGGTGCGTGTTTCAAAGGAGTCGACGACCACCTGACGCAGCTCGGGCAGACCTCCCTGAACAGCCCCCACGGCCCGGGCCTGCACCAACAGGTTCCCCACGGCGGTGCCCTCCGCCGGTCCCGCGATCGCCGGCAGGCCGGTGGCCTCGGCGGTGAGGCGACACAACAGCGTGTTCCGCGACCCTCCCCCGACGATGTGCACCACCTCGACCTCTTGGCCTGACAACTCGGCGGCCTGTCGCACGGCCCGACGGTAGGCCAGGGCCAAGGAATCCAGCACGCACCGCACCACCTGAACAGGGTCGCCGGGAGGGGGCCGGCCGGTCTCGGTGGCGAACTCGGCGATCCTGGCCGGCATGTCACCGGGTGGCGCGAACCGGGGGTCGTCCACGTCCACCACGCACCTCAGCTTCGGTAGACGAGCCGCTCGCTCCAACAGGTCGGCCAGATCCACGTCGAGGCCTTGGTCCCGCCAGGTGCGCAGGGACTCCTGAAGCAACCACAGCCCGGTCACGTTGCGCAGGTAGCGCACGGTCCCGTCCACACCGAGTTCGTTGGTGAAGTTGGCCTTCCTCCCCTCTTCGGAGAGCACCGGACGGTCCGACTCCACTCCCACGAGCGACCACGTGCCCGAGGAGATGTAGGCGAAGCGCGAGGTGCGCGCGGGTACGGCCACCACGGCGGAGGCGGTGTCGTGGGAGCCCACCGCGACCAGCGGCGTCCCGCGATCCCTCACCGGGCCGATGATGTGGCCGGGGTCGATCAGGTCGGGGAGCAGGTTCCTCACGGGAACCCCGAAGGCATCCTCCAACAGGTTCAGGCAGGCTTCGGCCCAGCGACGCCCCTTCACGTCCACCAGCCCGGTGGTGGAGGCGTTGGTCGACTCCGCCACCTTTTGGCCGGTCAGCCAGTAGGCGAACAGGTCCGGGATCAGTAGCAGGTCGCGTGCGGCCGCGAGCTGGGCGCTTCCGGCGGCGGCCACGAGCTGGAAGACGGTGTTGAAGGGCTGCACCTGTAGCCCGTTGACGGCGTACAGGTCCGCGGCGCGGAGGTGCTCGAACACCCGCTCGGGCACACCGTCGGTGCGCCGGTCCCGGTAGTGGACGGGGTTGCCCAGCAGTGCGCCGTCGGCGTCGAGCAGGCCGTGGTCCACGGCCCAGGAGTCGATGCCGACGGAGGCGAGTGGGCCATGGTCCCGGGCCGCTTGTTCCAGGCCGGTGACGGCTCCGGAGTACAGCGACAACACGTCCCAGTGCAGTCGTTCGCCCACGGCCACCGGGGTGTTGGCGAACCGTGCGGTCTCCTCGGTGCGCAGGGCACCGTCGCGCAGGTTGCCGGTGATCACCCGACCGCTGGAAGCGCCCAGGTCGATCGCGGCGTGCGGTCCCACCGCGCTCACCGCAGGAAGGCGGCGGCGACCCCGCCGTCGACGGGCACGTGCAGGCCGGTGGTGTGCGCCAGTTCCCCCGCGGTGAGCGCGAACACCGCGTTGGCCACGTGTTCGGGCAGCACCTCACGACCAAGGAGAGTGCGCTTGGCGTAGAAGGCGCCCAACTCCTCTTCGGGCACCCCGTACACCTTGGCGCGCTGGGCGCCCCACCCGCCGGCGAAGATGCCCGAGCCGCGCACCACACCGTCGGGGTTGACGCCGTTGACCCGGATGGCGTGCTCGCCCAGTTCGGCGGCGAGCAGGCGCACCTGGTGGGCCTGGTCGGCCTTGACGGCGGAGTAGGCGATGTTCTTGGGCCCGGCGAACACCGCGTTCTTGGAGGCGATGTAGACGATGTCGCCGCCCATGTCCTGCTCGATCATCAGGCGCGCGGCCTCTCGGGAGACCAGGAAGGACCCCTTGGCCATGACGTCGTGCTGGAGGTCCCAGTCGCGTTCGGTGGTCTCCAGCAGCGGCTTGGAGATGGACAGTCCGGCGTTGTTGACCACCAGGTCCACCCCGCCGAAGGCCAGGGCGGCGGCGCGCGAGGCCTCGGCCACGGCGTCGGCGTCGCTCACGTCGCAGCCCACCCCGACGGCGGTGTCGGCACCACCGAGTTCGGCCGCGACCTCGGCGGCCTGATCGGCGTCCAGGTCGGAGACGACCACGCAGGCACCCTCGGCGGCCAGGCGGGTGGCGATGGCCTTGCCGATACCGCTCGCGGCACCGGTGACCAGGGCGACCCGGCCGGCCAGGGGTTTGGGCGCGGGCAGCCGTTTGAGCTTGGCCTCCTCCAGTGCCCAGTACTCGATGCGGAACTTCTCCGACTCCTCGATGGGCCGGTAGGTGGACACGGCCTCGGCGCCGCGCATCACGTTGATGGCGTTGACGTAGAACTCGCCGGCCACGCGCGCGGTCTTGGCGTCCTTGCCGAAGGAGAACATGCCCACCCCGGGCACCAGGACGATGGCCGGGTCGGCGCCGCGCATGGCCGGGCTGTCGGCGGTGGCGTGGCGTTCGTAGTAGGCGCGATAGTCCTTTCGGTACTGCCGGTGGAGTTCGCGCAGACGCTCGACGACCCGTTCCAGAGGTTCGGTGGCCGGCAGGTCCAACACCAGGGGGCGGACCTTGGTGCGCAGGAAGTGGTCGGGGCAGGAGGTGCCCAGGGCGGCCAGTCGGGGGTGTTCGGCGCGGGCGAGGAAGTCCAGGACCTCCTCGCTGTCGGTGAAGTGGCCGATCTGTCGGTGGTCGGTGGAGGCCAGACCACGGATCACCGGGGCCAGGGCGGCGGCGCGCCGGGCGCGTTCGGTCTGCGGCAGCGCCTGGTGTTCGTCCAGGACCGGGCCGAAGGGGCCGGGGCGGCCGCGTTCGGCGAGGAAGGTCTCGGCGGTGCGGATGACCTCCAGGGAGTTGGCCTCGCACTGCTCGCTGGTCTCGGCCCAGGTGGTGATGCCGTGTCCGCCAAGGATCGCGCCGATGGCGTTCGGGTTCTCTTCGGCGATGCGGGCGATGTCCAGCCCGAGTTGGAAGCCGGGCCTGCGCCAGGGCACCCACACCACGCGGTCGCCGAAGCACTCGCGGGTCAGTCGTTCACCGTCGGCGGCGGTGGCGAGCGCGATCCCGGAGTCGGGGTGCAGGTGGTCCACGTGCGCGGCGCGCACCAAGGCGTGCATGGCGGTGTCGATGGAGGGCGCGGCCCCGCCCTTACCGAAGAGACAGTGGTCGAAGGCGGCGACCATGTCGTCCTCGCGTCCCTCGCCCGGGTAGACGTCCACGAGGGCGCGCAGGCGGTCCATGCGCAGGACGGCCAGACCGTCCTCGGTGAGGGTTCCCAGGTCGCCACCGGAACCCTTGACCCACAGCAGGTCGACGGGTCGGCCGGTGACGGGGTCGGTGGCGCTGCCCTCGGCGGAGGTGTTGCCGCCCGCGTAGTTGGTGTTACGCGGGTCGGCACCGAGGGCGTTACTGCGTGCGATGAGCTGGGCGACGACGGGATCGGACACGGTGTTTCCCTGTTCTGTGTCGTGGTGTGTCGGTCGTGCCGGCCGGTCGGGGCCGGTCATGCGCCCCATCCGGCCTGGGTCCCGCCCTGGCGTTCGCCGGCGACGCGCTCCACGTACCCGGAGGCGGCGTGGGCGGCCATGGGGTCGGGGTGCAGGCCCTGTTCCTCGCGCAACCCGGCCAGGAGGGGGCGCACGTCGGTGTTGTAGGCGTCCATCAACGCGGCGTTGGCGCCCAGCACGTCGCCCGAGGCCTGCGCGACGGCCAGGGCCTCGGCGTCCACGAGCAGGGCCTTGGCGGTGGCCTCCTGCACGTTCATCACCGAGCGGATCTGTCCGGCGATCTTGGGTTCGACGTTGTGGCACTGGTCGAGCATGAACGCGACCTCGGTGTCGGCGGCCAGGGCCCCGCCGCGCACCACCTCGTACATGATGCGGAAGAGCTGGAAGGGGTCGGCGGCGCCGACCATCAGGTCGTCGTCGGCGTAGAAGCGCGAGTTGAAGTCGAAGGCGCCGAGCTTCCCGGCGCGTAGCAGGAACGCGACGATGAACTCGATGTTGGTGTGCGCGGCGTGGTGGCCGGTGTCCACGCACACCACGGCCCGTTCGCCCAACTCCAAACAGTGGGCGTGGGCGGTGCCCCAGTCGGGGACGTCGGTGGCGTAGAAGGCGGGTTCGAAGAGCTTGTACTCCAGCAGGATCCGCTGGTCGCCGCCCAATCGGTCGTAGACCTCGCGCAGCGCCTCGGCGAGACGGTCCTGGCGGGCGCGCAGGTCGTCCTGGCCAGGGTAGTTGGTGCCGTCGGCGAACCAGAGCTTGAGGTCGCGCGAGCCGGTGGCGTCCATGACGTCGACGCATTCCAGCAGGTGGTCGATGGCCTTGCGGCGCACGCGGGCGTCGGGGTTGGTGACGCTGCCGAGCCGGTAGTCGTCGTCCTGGAAGACGTTGGCGTTGATGGTGCCGATGGCGGTGCCCAGGTCGCGGGCGTGGGCGGCCAGGGCGGAGTAGTCGTCCACCTCGTCCCAGGGAATGTGCAGTGCGACGGTGGGGGCGACCCCGGTGTGGCGGTGCACTTCGGCGGCGTCGGCGATCTTCTCCCAGGGGTCGCGGGGCACCCCGGGTTGCGCGAACACCTTGAATCGGGTCCCGGAGTTACCGAAGGCCCAGGAGGGAAGCTCGATGTGCTGGCGGCGCAGGACGGCGAGGGTATCCGGTGTGACCACGATGGGGGCTCCGTTCGGTGGGGTGGGATCGCGGAGCTCGCGATCATTGAATCGTTTCATTCAAGTATCGCCGAAGCTATCCCGGCACCTGGAAGGGTGTCAACGGTCATCCTCATCCACCCTGGTTACAACGTTTTACCCATCGATCCGAAAAGAGGGCCGGGGCTCCTGCCCCGACCCTCTCCCGGTCCTGTGGCCTGTCTATCCGCGCCCGGCCAGGGTACGGCTGCGCCCGCGGAACTCGGCGACGATCTCCTCGCCCCGGCGGACGGTCACGTCGTAGACGCCACTGCGCCCGAAGACCACACGCTCCTCAGCGGTGGCCACCAACACGTCGCCTTCGTGGGCCGGAGCCACGAACGTGACGTCGGCGCCGGAGGCCACGGTCACCCCTCCACCGTCCACGTTGCACGCGCACGCGAACGCGGTGTCGGCCAGGGTGAACAACAACCCTCCGTGGGCGATGTCGTAGCCGTTGAGCATGAGCGGGCCGACGACCATCTCCACCACCGCACGCCCATCGGTGGCCTCCACCAGGCGCATGCCCAGGTTCTTGGAGGCACGGTCGGCCTCGAACATCCGCCAGGCGGTCTCGTTGCGCCCCTTGGGCGTCTCCGCCCCGCTCATGAGTCGAAGTCCACGGTCACGGCGTCGGTCACCGGCAGCGACTGGCAGGCCAGCGCGTACCCGGCCTCCACCTCGGCGGGGGTGAGCGCGTAGTTGCGCACCATCTGGACCTCACCACCGCACACCTTGACCCGGCAGGTCCCGCACACCCCGCCCTTGCAGGCGAAGGGAACGTCGGGACGGTAGCGCTGGGCCGAGTCCAGCACAGGTACCCCTTGGGGCAGGGTCAGCGTGGTGGTGCGGCCGTCCAACACGACGGTGACCTCGCTGGCGGGTCCCTCGACCTCGGGGTCCTCGTGTCGGGCCTGGGGCGGTGGTTCGGCACCCTCGACGAAGAACAGCTCCTGGTGGACGCGTTCGCCGTCCACCCCGTGTTCGGCCAGCACCCGTTGGGCGTCGGTGACCATCGTGTAGGGCCCGCACAGCCACCAGTGGTCGACACCGTCCGCGGCGATGATGGTCGACAGCAACGCGTCGAGCTTGGCCCCGTCCAGACGCCCGGTGAACAGCTCCGACTCTCTCGGCTCACGCGAGAGCACGTGCACCAGCTCCAGCCGTGGCCCGAAGGCGTCCTTGAGGTCGGCCAGCTCGTCGGCGAACATCACCGTGTCGCTGCGGCGGTTGCCGTACAACAACGTGACGTGGGAGCCGGTGCGGCGCAGCAGCGAAGCGGCCATGGACAGCACCGGGGTGATGCCTGAACCCGCGGCCACCAGCACGTGCCGGGCGGTCTCGGTCAAATCGGGGCTGAAGCGGCCCGTGGGCGCGCCCACCTCGATCTCGTCGCCCGCGCGCACCTCGCGGACCAGCCAGGTGGAGAACAGGCCGTCGGCGACCAGACGCACACCCACGCGGGGCGCCTCGCCCACCGGGGCACAGATCGAGTAGCTGCGACGCTCCTCCACACCATCGATCACACGACGCAGGGTCAGCGACTGCCCGGGGGCGAACGCGAACACCTCGGCCAGATGGTCGGGGACGTCGAAGGTGACGGCGACGGCGTCCTCGCACAGGCGCTCGACGGCGGCCACGCGCAGCCGGTGGAACGCCGCCCGGCCGCGTCCGGCGGCGGGGGCGGTCTCGGTGACGGGTGTGGTCACGGTCAGATCTCCTTGACGTGCTCGAACGGTTCGAGGCAGGAACGGCAACGGTGCAGCGACTTGCAGGAGGTCGCGCCGAAGCGGGACAGTTCCTCGGTCTGTGCCGACCCGCACAGCGGACAGCGCGGGACGGTTCGGGTGGGCAGCAGGGTGAGGGGGACGGGGCCGGCGGGCCGCTCGGGCGCGCCGCCGGGCGGCGAGATGCCGTGCTCGGTGAGCTTGCGCCTCCCCTCCCCGGTGATCCAGTCGGTGGTCCAGGGCGGGGAGAGCGTGGTGCGCACCCGCACCTGCTCGAACCCGGCCGCGCGCACGGCCGTGTCCACGTCCACGCGCATCTCGGCCAGGGCCGGACAGCCCGAGTAGGTGGGGGTGATCCACACCTGGGCGGCACCGTCCTCGGTGATCTCGACCTCGCGCAGGATGCCCAGGTCGGCCAGGGTCAGCATGGGAAGTTCGGGGTCGGTGACCGCGGCCGCCGCCGCCCACAGGCGACGATGTTCCTCGGTCCGCGATGTGGTGGCTACCATGTCGCCTCCGGGTGCCTGCGGGCCACCCGCTGGAGTTCGGTCAGCAGGGGCGCCAGTTCGTCGGTGTGCCGGCCCTCGCGCCCGGCCGGCTCGGCCTCGGGGAAGGACCCGGGCGCCTCCAACGTGGCCGCGGTCAGCACCTGGTCCAGGACCTGGTGGACCTCCTCGCGCACCGTGGCCGGGTCCACCGCCACCCCTTGGTCGGCCAGGGCGGCCTCCACCGGGTGGGTGGCGAAGAGTTCGCCGGTCAGCGGCCACACGTCGGCGACCGCTCGGGCCATGCGCTCGTGCGAGTACTCGGTTCCATCACCCAGGCGCAGCGCCCAGGAAACCGCGTACTCGCGGTGGTAGGCGACCTCGTTGACGCCCTTGGCGGCGATGGCGGACAGCACCGGGTCCCCACTGTCGGCCAACCGGGTGAACAGGGCCAGTCGCCAGGTGGAGAGCACGAGCAGCGTGGTCACGCACCGGGCGAAGTCACCCCGCGGGGCCTCGGCCAGGTGCACGTTGCGGAACTCCTCGGGGTCCCGGTGGTAGGCGAAGGCGTCCTCGTCGCGCCCGGTCCCGTCGGCCTGGCCGGCGCGGGCCAGCAGCAGACGGGCCTGACCCAGCAGGTCCAGCGCGATGTTGGCCAGGGCCACCTCCTCCTCCAGTTCGGGGGCGTCGGTCACCCAGTGGACGAGCCGCTGCGCTTGGACCAGGGAGTCGTCGCCGAGCATCTGGCAGTACAGGGCCAGGTCATGGCCGTCCACCCCCGTGGGAAGGGTGGTGTCCACACCCGCGAGCGCCTCGGTGAAACCGGTACCGAAGGCCCAGCGGGCGTCGCCGTCGTGTTCCTCGGTCAGGCCGGTGAAGATGTTGTCGCCACTCATGTCGTTCCTTTGAAACCTCGTTCGTCCCCGTGTGTTCGCGCTAGATGTGCGGGACGTCCTCGGGGATCGGGTAGAAGGTCGGGTGGCGGTAGACCTTGTCACCGCTGGGCTCGAAGTAGGGGTCCTTCTCGTCCGGGCTGGAGGCGGTGATGTTCTGGGCGAGCACCACCCAGATGCTCACGCCCTCGTTGCGCCGGGTGTAGAGGTTGCGGGCGTTGTGCAGGGCCATCTCGTCGTCGGGGGCGTGCAGGGAGCCCACGTGGACGTGGTTGAGGCCGCGCTTGCCGCGCACGAAGACCTCGTACAGGGGCCATTCGGGCCGGGCCGGGCCGGTGCCGTCGGTGTTGCTCATGCCGCGACCTCCCGGACGCTCTTGTGCTTGTCGGCGTAGGCGGTGGCGGCCTCGCGGACCCACGCACCGTTGTCGTGGGCGGCGCGACGCCGCTCCACACGCTCGGCGTTCTTGGGGCCGTTGCCCGAGATGACCTGCTTGAACTCGTCCCAGTCCGGTTCACCGAAGTCGTAGTGGCCGCGCTCGTCGTTCCAGGCCAGTTCGGGGTCGGGCAGGGTGACGCCCAGCTTGTCGGCCTGCGGGACGGTCATGTCGATGAACTTCTGGCGCAGGTCGTCGTTGGTGTCGATCTTGATGCCCCAGTCCAGCGACCGCCGGGTGTTGGGCGAGTCGGCGTCGGGCGGGCCGAGCATCATCAGGGACGGCCACCACCAGCGGTCCACGGCCTCTTGGACCATCGCGCGCTGGCCCTCGGTGCCGGCCATCATGCGCATGAGCAGTTCGTAGCCCTGCCGCTGGTGGAAGGACTCCTCCTTGCAGATGCGCACCATGGCGCGGGCGTAGGGGCCGAAGGAGGTGCGGCACAGCGGGACCTGGTTGCAGATCGCGGCGCCGTCCACCAACCAGCCGATCACACCCACGTCGGCGAAGCTCAGCGCCGGGTAGTTGAAGATCGAGGAGTATTTCTGGCGTCCCTCGATCAGGCGCTCGGTGAGGTCGGCGCGGTCCACGCCGAGGGTCTCGGCGGCCGCGTACAGGTACAGGCCGTGTCCGGCCTCGTCCTGGACCTTGGCCAGCAGGATGGCCTTGCGGCGCAGGCTGGGCGCGCTCGCGATCCAGTCGCCCTCGGGCTGCATCCCGATGATCTCCGAATGCGCGTGCTGGGAGACCTGACGGATGAGGGTCTTGCGGTAGGCCTCGGGCATCCAGTCACGCGGTTCGACGCGCTGGTTGGCCGCGATCCTGGCGTCGAATTCCGCCTGGAGAGCCTCGTCGGCGCCGGGGGGCGCTTCCTGGGCCGTGGTCGACATTGATCATTCCCCATTCATAACCGAACGTTCGGTCAGTAATTAGTATCGCCGGATGTAGTGGTCCGATGCAAGGGGTGCGCGCCACGAAGACCGGCGCGCACCCCGCGGGGGACTACTTCCCGGTGAAGGTGGGCTTCTGCTTGGCCAGGAACGCGTTGACCGCGCCCACGTGGTCGGCGGTCTCCCCCAGCTGGTTCTGCAGGTCCGCCTCCTCCTCCAGCAACTCCGCCACTTCGAGGCCGCCCTCGGCCGCCGAACGCACCTCGCGCTTGGCCGCCACGAACGCGGCGGTGGGTCCTGAGGCCAGCTTCCGGGCCACCTCGTGGGCGCGCGTCTCCCAGTCCTGGTCGTCCACCACCTCGGTGACCAGACCCAGCTCCAAGGCTCGGTCCGCGACCATCATGGTGCCCAGCAGCATCAGTTCCATCGCCCGGGCCTGACCCAGAGCACGCACCAGACGCGTCGCCAACCCCGAGTCCGAGGCCAGACCGACCCCGGTGAAGGCGGTGCCGAACTTGGCGCGGCGGGCCGCCACCCGCACGTCACCGGCCAGCGCGAACCCCATGCCGGCGCCCACGCAGGCCCCGCCGATACCCACCACGAGCGGTACCTGGATACGCTCCAGGCCCAGCACGATGGGGTTGTAGTGCTCGCGCACCGTGTCCAACGCGCCCGGGCCGGAGGGGTCCTCCAGCAGACGCGCGTGCTCGGCAAGGTCCTGTCCGACGCAGAACGCCTTGTCCGACCCCAGGAACAGCACCGCGCGCGCGGTGGTGGACTCGGCCGCCCGGTTCACCGCCTCCAGCAGCTCCTCCTTGACCCGAATGGTCAGCGCCGGGGTGTTCAGCCGGATCGTGGCCAGCCCGTCGGCCTCCTCGAACCACGCCGCCCTGTCTTCGCTCACGCCTTGTCTCCCTCGTCCCAGATGTGGAAGCCCTCGCCGCTCTTGCGGCCGAGCCTGCCCTCGGCGACCTTACGGCGCAACAGCTCCGGAGGAGTGAACCGGTCCCCCAGTTCGGCGGCCAGGTACTCGGCGATGGCCAACCGCACGTCCAGTCCGACCAGGTCGGTGAGCTTGAGCGGCCCCATCGGGTGGCGGTAGCCCAACTCCATGGCGGTGTCGATGTCGGCGGGCGAGGCCACGCCCTCCTCGACCATACGGATCGCCTCCAGGCCCAGGGTGACGCCCAGACGGCTGGTGGCGAAACCGGGTGCGTCGCGCACCACGATCTCGGTCTTGCCCAGGGCGTCGGCCCAGCCGCGCACCGCATCCAACACGGCCGGGTCGGTCTCGGGCGCGGTGACGATCTCCACCAGCTTGGAGGCCGGGACCGGGTTGAAGAAGTGCGTGCCCAGGAATCGGCTCGGACGCTTGAGCGCCGCGGCCAGTTCGGTCACCGATAGCGAACTGGTGTTGGAGGCCAGAACGGTCTCCTCGCCCACTACCGCCTCGGCGGCGGTGAGCACCGCGATCTTCAGCTCGGGCCTCTCGGGCACCGCCTCGATGACGATCCCGGCCTCGGCGGGGATGTCGGCGGTGTCGATGACCACGTCCATCCGGGCCAGGTAGAGGGTGGGTTCGAGGTCGATCTTGCCGCGCTCACGCGCCTTGTCCAGCCCGGCCGCGACCCGACCGCGGCCCGCCTCGGCCGCCTCGACGGTGGCCTCGACCAGCACCACGCGGGCGCCGGCCATGAGGAACTGCTGGACGATGCCGGCACCCATGGTGCCGCCGCCGACGACGGCCACGATCTCGGGTACGCCCCGTGGGGTGATCTCGGTCAACGCTTCTTCCTCTCCAGGAAACCGGTCATACGCTCGTGTTTGTCGGCGCTCTCGAACAGCACCGCCTGGGTCAGGTCGTCGGCCAGCGGGTGCACCCCGTCGGCGTCCAGGACCATCTTGGTCATGCGCAGGGCCATCGGCGAGGAGGCCGCCATACGGTCCAGCAGGGCGTGGGCGCTCTCGCGCAACTCCTCGGAGGGGACGATCCGCGCGATGAGCCCGTGACGCAGCGCGGCCTCGGCGTCCAGCCGGAAACCGCCCAGCAGTACCTGTTTGGCCACCGAGGCGCCCACCAGTTCCTTGAGCCGCCAGCACGCGCCGGCGCCCGCGATGATGCCCAGGCCCGGCTCGGGTTGGGCGAACACCGCGGTGGGGGTGGCGACGCGGATGTCGCAGGCATAGGACAGTTCCGCGCCGCCGCCCAGCGCCCAACCGTCGACCGCCGCCACGGTGGGCGCGGGCAGTCGGTGCAACCGCTCGAACAGGCGACTGTTGATCCCGGCCAAGGCCTCCTCGCGGCCGCGTTCGCGCAGCTCGGAGATATCGGCGCCGCCCGCGAAGACCGTGCCGTGCCCGGTCAGCAACAGGGGTTTGGGGTCGGCCTCCAGTTCGGCGCACACCCGGTGCAGTTCGGCGATCATCCGCCCGTTGATGGCGTTGCGGGCCTCGGGGCGGTGCAACTCCACCACCGTGCGGTCCTCGCGCCGCTCCACCAGCAGGGTCTCGAAGTCCTCGTCGTTCTCGCTCATACTCGCTCCACCAGGAGCGCCGCGCCCTGACCCACGCCCACGCACAGGGTGGCCAGGCCACGCCGCGCGTCCTCGCGTTCCATGCGGTTGAGCAGGGTGACCAGGATGCGCGCACCGGAGGAACCCAGCGGATGGCCCAGCGCGATGGCGCCGCCGTCGGCGTTGACACGGTCCTCCTGCAGGCCGAGTCGGCGCATCACCCCCAGCGACTGTGCCGCGAAGGCCTCGTTGAGCTCGATCGCGCCGACCTCGTCCAGCTTCCACCCGGCCCGGTCCAGGACCTTGTGGGTGGCCGGGACCGGGCCCAGACCCATCACCTGGGGTGCGACGCCGGCCGAGGCCGAGGAGACCACACGTGCGCGGGGAGTGAGACCGTACCGCTCCACCGCGTCCGCGCCGGCCAAGAGCAGGGCGGAGGCGCCGTCGGAGAGGGAGGAGGAGTTGCCCGCGGTGACGATGCCGCCCTGGCGGAACACCGGGCGCAGCCTGCCCAGGCTCTCCATGTTCGAACCCGCGCGCGGCCCCTCGTCGGCGGTGACCTCGTGGGTCGCGCCCTTGCGACCGTGCACGGTGACCGGGACGATCTCGCCGTCGAAGCGCCCTGCCTCGGCCGCGGCGATGGCGCGCTCGTGGCTGCGCAGCGCGAAGGCGTCGCACTCCTGGCGGCTCAACCCCTCCAGACGCGCGACCTCCTCGGCGGTCTCGCCCATGGACAGGGTGTAGCGCAACTCGTCGGGAGAGGCGTCCTCGGACACCTGGGCGTCGGCCTCGGCGAAGCGGGGGTTGGTGAAGCGCCAACCCAGGGAGGTGTCGGCGACCTCGCCCGGCTTGGCCCACGGGGTGCCGGGCTTGGCCATCACCCAGGGGGCGCGGGTCATCGACTCCACGCCGCCGGCGACCACCACGTCGGCCTCACCCGAGCGGATGGCCTGGGCCGCGGAGGAGACGGCGGTCAGGCCGCTGGCGCACAGCCGGTTGACGGTGTAGCCGGGCACGCTGGGGTCCAGGCCGGCGAGCAGGGTCGCCATGCGCGCCACGTTGCGGTTGTCCTCGCCCGCCTGGTTGGCGGCGCCGAGGATGACCTCGTCGACGACCTCGCCGGGTACTCCGCTGCGGCGCACGACCTCGGCCACGACCCGGGCGGCGAGGTCGTCGGGACGGACTGAGGCGAGGGCGCCCCCGTACCGGCCTTGAGGGGTGCGGACCCCGTCGACCACGTAGACGTCGCTCACGAACGGCCTCCCATGTTGCGCGCGGTGGCGTGCGCCACCGCGTGGTGTGAACTCATCGACACATCTCCTTGACACGGCAGGTCGGAGACTGGATAAATGCATTAGTAACCGACCGTTCGGTCAGTAAGCAAGTCGGTCCGGCCCTTGACAGGGCCGACCCACACCCGTCACCGCGCGGCGGACCGCCCACCCACCCAGGCCTTGGGCCTGCGCGGGCCACCGCGCACCGTACCCGGAGAGGCCCATGGCAAGCCAGGACACCACCACGCAGCCGGCCGGCACCACGATCCCCCGACGACTCGGGCAGGCACCCGCGCCCGAGTCGCTCGACCCGGCCGAACGCATGAGCGTCGACGAGCTCCGCGCTTTGCAGCTCGACCGCCTGCGCTGGACCCTGGAGCACGCCTACACCAACGTGCCCCTGTACAAGCGCAAGTTCGACGAGGCGGGCGTCCACCCCGAGGACCTCAGGACGTTGGAGGACCTCGCCCTCTTCCCCCACACCACCAAGGCCGACCTGCGCGACAACTATCCCTTCGGCATGTTCGCCGTGCCCCAGGACCGGATCAGCCGCATCCACGCCTCCAGCGGCACCACCGGCAAACCCACAGTGGTCGGCTACACGCGCGAGGACATCGACACCTGGGCCGAGGTCGTGGCCCGCTCCATCCGCGCCGCCGGCGGACGCCCCGAGCACAAGGTGCACGTCTCCTACGGCTATGGCCTGTTCACCGGTGGCCTGGGCGCCCACTACGGCGCCGAGAGGCTCGGTTGCACCGTCATCCCCGCCTCCGGTGGCCAGACCGCCAAGCAGGTCCAGCTCATCCAGGACTTTCGCCCCGAGATCATCATGATCACCCCCAGCTACATGTTGACGCTGTTGGACGAGTTCGAGAATCAGGGAATCGACCCGCGTTCCACCTCTCTCAAGATCGGTGTCTTCGGCGCCGAGCCCTGGACCGAGAAGATGCGCCGCGAGATCGAGGACCGTTTCGACATCAACGCCGTGGACATCTACGGCTTGTCCGAGGTCATGGGCCCGGGCGTGGCCAACGAGTGCGTGGAGACCAAGGACGGCCTGCACGTCTGGGAGGACCACTTCTACCCCGAGGTCCTGGACCCCATCACCCAGGACGTCCTGCCCGACGGTGAGAACGGCGAACTGGTCTTCACCTCGCTGACCAAACAGGCCATGCCGATCATCCGCTACCGCACCCGTGACCTGACCACCCTGCGCCCGGGCACCGCCCGCCCCATGCGTCGCATGGACAAGGTCACCGGCCGCAGCGACGACATGATCATCCTGCGCGGGGTCAACGTCTTCCCCACCCAGATCGAGGAGATCGTGCTGGGCCTGGACGGTCTGGCGCCGCACTTCCAGCTGGTGCTCACCAAGGAGGGCCGCCTGGACCGCATGGCCGTGCGTGTGGAGGCGGCACCCGACTGCACCTCCGACCGCCGAGTGGTCCTGTCCCGCGAGATCACCGCCACCATCAAGGACAAGGTCGGGGTCAGCGTCACCGTGGACGTCGTCGACCCCGAGCGGATCGAACGCTCCGTGGGCAAGTTCCGCCGCATCATCGACCAGCGTCCCCAGGACTGACACCCCGACCCTCTGGGTCCCCGGCCCCACGACGCGTCCTACCGGGTCAGGCCCTCACCCTCCACCAAGGGAAGCGCGCGCCCGCCCACGTGGACGTACTCGTGCCCCGGCTCCAAGGCGTAGAAGGTGACGGGGACCCAGGTGCGCTGTTCCTCGGGACGGAACAGGTAAGCGTTTTCACGCAGCGGTGCCAACGGATGGGCCTTGGGCGGCTCGGGTGCGATCCCGGTCAGTCCGCCCAGGTCGACCACGCGCAGCACGAGCCGTTCACCGGTGCCGCGCACCTCCAGTCGCTGCACGGCGTTGCGATAGGCCCCCAGCAGCGGCAGGTCCTCGGCGTCCGCCACGGGTCCGGGTTCGACCGCGGGGACGGGCGCCGGACGGATCCGCACCCGCGCCACCTCCTCGAACACCTCCGCGTACAGCTCCTGATACAGGTCACGGGCCTGGCCGCCATTGGTCAGCAACGTCACCGCCAGGCCGGCCTCCGGGAACAGGCGCAGGAACGCCGACTGTCCGATGGTGTTGCCGTCGTGCCCCACCAACCGGTACCCGTCCCAGCCGTAGCGGATCCAGCCCAGGCCCCAGGAGTCGCCCAGGGTGTCGGGATCGGGCAGGTCCACCGAGTGACGCGTCATGGCCTCGGCCGACTCCGACGAGAGCACCCGTTCGCCCCCGGCCGTGCGGCCACCGCGCAGGTGCGCCGCGGCGAAGGTCAACACGTCAGCGGCGTTGGCGTGCACCAGCCCCGCGGGCCCCATCGAACGGGTGATGCCCCACACCGGGACCGGCACCGCGCCGGTCGGATCCACGACGTGCCCCACCGCGGCCCCGTGCAGCACCGCCTCCTCCGGCAGGGTCCCGGCCCGGGTCAGCCCCAACGGGGTGTACAGACGCTCACGCATGGCCTCGTCCCACACCCGCCCGGTGAGCTTCTCGATGATCCGGCCCAACAGCGGGAACCCGGAGTTGCAGTAGGAGAAGGTGGCGCCCAGCGGATGGGTCGGTTCCGAGTCGCGCAACCGCTCCACGTACCGTTCCAGGGCGTCGTCGCCGCGCCCGGTGTCGGTGAACAGGTCACCGTCGATACCGCTGGTGTGGTTCAGCAGGTGACGAACGGTGATCCGCGCGGCGTGCTCGGGGTCGGCCAGACCGAACTCGGGCAGCACCTCGACCACCGGGGTCTCCAAGGAGAGCAGCCCCTCGTCGACCAGACCCAAAACGACGGTGGCCGTCCAAACCTTGGTGATCGACCCGATCTGGAACACCGAACCGGTGTCGACGGCGTGCCCCGTCCCGACGTTGAGCACACCGTGCGCGACCTCGACCACCTCGTCGTCACCATCGGTGCCCAGGCGCAGGATGCCGAGTTGGGCTCCGGGCACGCCGTGCCGTTCGGCCAGCGCCGCCAGCCGTTCCCGCCAGTGGTCGATGTCGATGGGTCGGTGCGTGTGCGTGGTCAACCCGCTCCCCTGTCCCTTTGTCGAAGAATCCCGTGCGAAGGTCCGCCGTCACGATAGAACCCGCCACCCCGCCCGACAAGGGTCCTGGCCCGCACCACCGACCGAGGCCCGATTGTGCATCTGCCCATCACCGGGCCCCGGATCCAGGGTGAATCGTCATTGAGCCCGAGGTCACACACCCTGCAACCTGGAGGGAAGCCCGAACGCACCCCATCTGGAGCCCTGCCCGCATGCTCGACCTCAAGCTCACCCACGCGCGTGTGCGCACCCTCGACGACAACCACCCCCGCGCCACCACCGTGGGCATCGTCGGCGGCCGTATCCTCGGCCTCGACGACGACGTCGCCGAGCTGCCCGCCCGCACCGAGGTCGACTGCCAAGGCGCCACGCTCGTCCCCGGTTTCTCCGACGCCCACAACCACATGGCCTGGTTCGGACAGTCCCTGGGCGAACTCCCCCTGGAGAACGCCGCGACCCTGGACGAGCTCTACGACGCCGTCGCCGCGAAGGCCCCTACCCTGGGCGAGGACGACTGGATCGTCGGCTCCGGCTACGACGACACCGTGCTCGGCGCCCACCCCGACCGCCACGCCCTGGACCGGGCCGCGCAGGGACGTCCCGTCTGGCTCAAACACCGCTCCGGCCACATGTGCACGGTCAACAGCGCCGTCCTGCGCCTGGCCGGTGCCGAGAACGCACCAGACCCCGAGGGCGGCGTCATCGTCCGCGACGCCCACGGCACCGCCACCGGACTACTCCAAGAACGTGCGCAGGAACTGGTCACCGCCCTGGTGATGCCCTACCCCGTCGACGAACTCGCCGACGCCCTGGGCCGGGCCTCCCGCGTCTACGCGGCCGAGGGCCTCACCCACGTCGTCGAAGCAGGCATCGGCCACGGACTCGTCGGCCGCTCCCCCGTGGAGGCCGCCGCCTACCAGCGCGCCCGCGACCTGGGGATCCTGCTGCCCCGTGTGGAGCTCATGGTCGCCGCCGACAACCTCCACCCCCTGGCCGCCCACCCCGACGACGCCGTCACCACCGGCATCGACCTGGGTCTGCGCACCGGCTTCGGTGACGACCGGTTGCGCCTGGGACCCATGAAGATCTGGCTGGACGGCTCCCTCATCGGCCGCACCGCCGCCGTCACCGAACCCCTGTGCGGACACGGTCACGGCGTCTACCAGAACCCGCCCGAACAGATGCACGACCTGGTCGTGGCCGCCCACCGCTCCGGCTGGCGGGTGGCCGCCCACGCCATCGGCGACGACGCCATCGATCTGGCCCTGGACGCCTTCGAGGAGGCGCAACGCCGCCACCCGCGCCCCGACGTACGTCACCGCGTCGAGCACGCCGGGATCGTACGCCCCGACCAGCTCCCCCGCATGGCCGCGCTGGGTGTGGTCCCCGTGCCCCAACCCCGCTTCCTGCACAGCGTCGGCGACGCCATGGCCACGTCCCTGGGCCCGGACCGGGTCCCCTGGCTCTACCGCCACCGCTCCTTCCTCGACCATGGCATCCGCGTCCCGGGCAGCTCCGACCGCCCCGTCGCCCCCGGCGCCCCGCTCCTGGGCATGGAATCGATGGTCGAACGCACCACCTCCGGGGGCGCCGTCCTGGCCCCCGACGAACGAGTCACCCCCGAACAGGCCCTGCGCGCCTACACCCTGGACGCCGCCTGGGCGAGCCACGACGAACACCGTCGTGGCAGCCTCGCCCCCGGCCGACTCGCCGACCTGGTCATGTTGGACCGCGACCCGGTCGAGACCGCCGACCAGGGCATCGGCTCGATCGACGTCCTCGCGACCCTGGTCGACGGCCGCCCCGTCCACGGCGCCGACATCCTCGGCCCGCCCGACCGTCACACCGCGAACCACGGCCACTGACGGTCGCACGATCCCGTACTTCGAACGACCGCGCCCCGTCCCGGGCGCGGACCTTCCGATTGGAGAGAATCCCACCCATGCGTGACCTCGATTCAGGGGCCGCCCAGGAACCGGAGCCGACCGGCTCGGCGGTGGTCAAGGAACGCGAAGCGGGCAAGATCGCCTTCGCCGCCTTCGTCGGCACCGCCCTGGAGTGGTACGACTACTTCCTCTTCGGCACCGCCGCCGCCCTGGTCTTCAACCGTCTGTACTTCACGACGTTGAACGCGACCGCGGCCACCCTGGCGGCCTTCGCCACCTTCGGTGTCGGCTTCGTCGCCCGCCCCCTGGGCGCCGTCCTGTTCGGCTGGATGGGCGACCGCATCGGCCGCAAACCCGCCCTACTGCTCACGGTCGTGGCCATCGGCACGGCCACCGGACTCATCGGCGTACTCCCCGACTACGCCTCCATCGGTATCGCCGCACCCCTGTTGTTGGCCCTGCTCCGGCTGATCCAGGGCGTCGCGGTGGGCGGCGAATGGGGCGGCGCGGTCACCATCGCCGTCGAACACGCCCCGCCCGAGAAGCGCGGACGCTACGCCGCCCTGCCGCAGATCGGCTCCCCCGTGGGCACCCTGCTCTCCTCCGGCGCCTTCGCCCTGGTCCTGATGATGCCGCCCGACCAGTTCGACTCCTGGGGCTGGCGCCTGCCCTTCCTGGCCGCCTTCCCCCTGCTGCTGGTCGCCGTCTACATCCGCCGCAAGGTGGAGGAGTCCCCCGTCTTCGAAGAGATGGAACAACAGCAGGAACGCTCCAAGGTTCCGGCCCTGGACGTGTTCCGCCAGGCCTGGGGCCGGCTGCTGATCGCCATCGCCTCGGCCATGCTCGGCGTGGGCGGCTTCTACGTGATGACCACCTTCGCGATCAGCTACGGCACCGACACGCTCGGGCTGCCGCGTCAGCTCATGGTCAACGCCACCCTGATCGCCGCCCTCGCCCAGATCGCCGTCATCCTCGTCTTCGGTCGCCTGGCCGAACGGATGGGCCCGGGCCGGGTGACCATGTGGGGCGGCCTGGCCACGGCCCTCATCGCCTTCCCGGTGTTCTGGCTGATCGACACACGTTCCCCCGTCCTGGTCGTGCTGGCCGTGGCCACCGGGGTGGCCGTGTTGTCCATCGCCTACGCGGTCTCCGGAGCCCTGCTCACCGAACTGTTCCCCGCCAGGCTGCGCTACAGCGGGGTGTCCCTGGCCTACAACCTCGCCGGAGCGCTCAGCGGCTTCCTGCCCTTCATCGCCACCGCGTTGCTGAACAACGCGGGCGGTGGTTCCTGGGTGGCGGCCCTGCTGCTGGCGGGCATCGCCCTGGTCACCGCGTTCGGTGGGTTGTACGGCGAACGGCTGCGGGTTCGCGACGAGGTCGTGGTGCGCTGACCCCGACCGCACACGCGTGGGCCCCGACCGGAAACGCTCCGGCCGGGGCCCACCCGCTCTCAGTTCGACGCCGCGGGGTCGTAGGTACCCGTGGAGGTCAGCCCACCCACGCCCAGGCGACGCACCACCTCGGTCAGCATCGCCGTCCCGGCCACCAGGTCCGCGTCCTCGGTGTACTCGCCCTCATTGTGGGAGACCCCCTCCACCGACGGCACGAAGAGCATCACCGTGGGCACCCGCGCCTTCATGTTGATCGAGTCGTGTCCGGCCACCGTCCTGACCTCGCGATGGCTCAACCCCAGACGACGCGCGCCGCCCCTGGCCAGCTCCACCCCCTCGGGCTGGTAGGGGTCGATCCCCCAGGCGTGGGACAACTCCAGTTCCACCGACACCGACGCCGTCTCCTCCACCGCCGCGACCCGCTCGCGCAGCAATCGGTCGGCCTCGGCCAGCACCCCCTCGTCCTCCGAGCGCAGGTCCAGCAGCAACTCGGCGCGCGAGGCCACCACCACCGGCGAGTTCGGATACACGTCCATGCTGCCCACGGCCGTGTGCAGCGCGCCGGGGAAACGGTCGGCCAACTCACGGGCGGCCACCACCAGCATCGAGGCGCCCAACAACGCGTCCCGACGGTCGCCCATCACGGCCGCGCCCGAGTGCGCCTGCTCCCCACGCACCACGATCCGATACTTACGAGCCGCCCAGCAGGCCGCCACCAGCCCGATCGTGGTCCCGGAGTCCTCCAACACCCTTCCCTGCTCGACGTGGATCTCGGCGCAGAACGCCGCCTCGGGGCCGTCGTCCTCGCCGAGGAGACCGGTGTCGGCCAGGGCCTCGGCCACCGACACCCCGGCCCGGTCCCGCACCGCCAACGCCGTCTCCAACGGCATCCTGCCGGTGTACACGGCACTGCCCATCATGGACGGGGCGAATCGGGAACCCTCCTCGTTGAACCAGTTGACCACCGCCAGGTTGTAGACCGGGTCCACTCCCTCGGCCGCGTCGTCACGGGCCGCACGGGCCACGGCGTGCACCGCGGCCAGGACACCGTAGGCCCCATCGAAGCGCCCCGCCGTGGGCTGGGAGTCCATGTGGGAGCCGACCACCACGTAGGGCGCGCCCGGAACCCGTTCCACCAACCCGAACTGGTTGCCCACACGATCGTGGACCACCCGCATCCCGTGTCCGGTCAGCAGCTCCGACAGCCACCGGCGCTGGGCGATGTCGGGTTCGGTGGCCGCCTGCCGGTCCACCCCGCCCGAAGGGGTGGCCCCAAAGGCGCTCATGGCCTCGAAATCCGCCAGAAAACGGGTGTCGTCGCTGTTCAAGGGGTGAACCTCCCGGGTGAGACGTGATGCGCCCCGAACTCGTGCACGGGGCTCCGTCCATCCTGGGCACACCCGCCGGTCCCGCTCAATCGTCATCCACCCACGTTTTCCCAGCGGTGCTGTGCACATGACCATCCATAACGTGGCAGCATCGTCTTCGCACGTCGGACAGGAGGAGACACCGTGACACAGGCACCGGGACCACGTTCCTGGCCCGGCACACTCGAACTCCTGGCCCGGGACCGTGATCGACTGGTGGAGGACTTCCTCCAACGTCTGCGCTCCCTGGGCCACTACGACGACGAACTCATACCCGCCGACGACCTGCGCCAGACCGCCAGGGACACCTTCGACCTGCTCACCCGGCGAATCTCCGGCCTCCCGGTCTCCGCCCACCTGGGCGACCTGGCGACACGTCTGGGCGTGCGCAGGGCCCGCCAGGGCGTGGCCCGTGACGACCTCCTGGAAGCGGTGCGTCTGGACTTTCGGGTGCTGTGGGCCGGGTTGGTGCGCGCCGGCGGCGTCGACTCCGCGCCCACCCTGGTCCTGCACGTGGAGGAGATCCTGGAGACGGTCGAACAGTTCATCAGCGACGTGCAGGCCGCGTTCCTGGAGGAGCGCGCCGTCCTGGAACGCGACTCCCGCGCGGCGGCGGCCCAGGCCTTCGCCCGACTGTTGAGCGCCGGAGAGCGCACCCCCGAGGTGGCCGAGGAGGTCGCCTCGGTATTGGGGCTGCCTCTGCACGGTGTTCTCGAAGTGACCTTCGTGGCCATTCCACCCGAAGGCGATCGCCCCGTCGACACCCGCGCACTCTCCCGCGCCGGTTGCCTGACATGGGAGTTCAACGACGGCGTGGCCTTGGTGCGTGACCCGGGACGCACGCGCCCGCCCGCACTGGCGGAGAAACCGGCCGGCGCCCGCGTCCGCGACACCCGGGGCCTGGCGGAGGTGCCCGCGGCCATCGAGGCCGCCCGCGTCCTGGCGCGCTACGCCCGCCCCGGGGAGGCCCCGGTGGGTCCCGAGGACGTGTGGCCCGCTCTGGCACGCGACCGGGTGGAGGCCCTGGTTCCGGGCTTCGGCCGACGTGCGGTGGAACGCCTGGAGGCGTTGGAACCCGAGGTGCGCGCCCGGTTGTTGGAAACGCTTTCCCACTACACGGGCACCGGATCGGTCAAGGCCACGGCCGCGGCCCTGTACTGCCACCGCAACACGGTCGTCAACCGGCTCCAGCACTTCCGCGAGGTGAGCGGCCTGGACCCGACCGTCCCGGCCCAGGCCGCCCTGGCCCTCGTGCTGTTCGCCGACCGAGCCCCCGCCCGGCAGGGGCGGGCGGGCGGCTAGTTCTTACGGGCGATACCGCCGTACTCGGCGACCGGGCGGCTGTCCCCCACCTCGGTGGGGTCCGGGCGCCACAGGGAGCAGGACACCACGCCCGGCTCCAACAGCTCCAGACCGTCGAAGAGCGACTCGATGCCCGCCGCCGTCCGGATGGTCAGCTTGGGGGTGCCCCGCTCGTTCCAGGCCTCGGCCACCTGGTGGGCCCTCTCCTGGTCTATGTCATCGGTGGGGTGGGAGACGACCAGGAAGCTGCCGGGCGCCAGGGCCTCGATCAGCCGGTCCAGGATGGAACGTACCTCGGCGTCGTCACCGATGAAGTTGACCACGCCCAGCAGCATCAGGGCCACCGGACGCGACAGGTCCAGGGTCCGCGACGCCGCTTCGAGGATCGCCTCGGGGTCGCGCAGGTCGGCGTCGACGTAGTCGGTGACCCCCTGCTCGGAACCGACCAGCAGGGCGCGGGCGTGCGCGAGCACCAGCGGATCGTTGTCCGCGTACACCACCCGCGCGTCGGGGGCCACTGCCTGGGCCACCTCGTGGGTGTTGTTGTGGGTGGGCAGTCCGGTGCCGATGTCCAGGAACTGCCGGATCCCCTCTTCCCGGACCAGGTGGGTGACGGTGCGCACCAGGAAGGCACGGTCGGCGATGGCGTTGTCGACGATCTCGGGGAAGAAGGAGCGGATCTGCTCGCCCATCTCCTGATCGACCGGGTAGTTGTCCTTACCGCCCAGCCAGTAGTTCCAGATACGGGCGTTGTGCGGGATGGAGCTGTCGATCTTCGCTTCGGGGATCTCGGGGGGCACGGTCCTGCTCTTTCCACTACGGGTCCCGGCGGACGCCGGACGGGGTACGGCACCAGTAAACGGATCTCCCACCTGTCGCACAAGTACCAAAACCCCTTCTACGCCGGGAAATCGGATGTTTCAGGCAAGTCGTGACAATTGGTGGTCGATCGCTGCCACGGCCTCCTCCGAGGACACACAACCGGTGAGCAGATCCGATCCCAGCCCATTGACCACCGCCATCAGCAGACGCGTCTCCAACCGCACCTCCAGATCGGGGCGCAGACGCCCCTCGACCACCGCCGACCGCACCCGGTCGCCCAGCACCTCCATCAGCGCCTCGTCCCCCCGGCGAAGGTCCCCGACCAGTTCGGGATCGCGCAACGCCCGAAAGAACACCGCGATGCCCACCAGCGCACCCGCCCGCCCCTCCTCGTCCAGGGGCAACAGCGCCAGCAGGATGGCGCGCAGCACCCGCACCGAGTCACCGGACACGCCCTCCAGCCTGGACCGCACCACCCCGTCCACCCGAGCACGCAGGGCCACCGCGGCACGGCGCACCAGATCGTCCTTGCTCTCGAAGTAGTACTGCACGCGCCCCAAGGAGACCCCCGCCTCCATGGCGACCTCGCGCATGGTCACCGCCTCCAGACCGCGCCGGGCCGCGATGCGCCACAGGGCCCCCACGATCTCCTCCCGACGCAGTCCGTGATCGACCTTCCGTGGCACCATGCCCGCCTTTCGAGTACCGTTTAAATACAAATGTATTTGAACGGGGGACCATGAACGCCATCGGCCACTACCCCACACCCGCCCACAAGGCCCGCTTCGACTCCGTCTACGACGCCGGCATGGCCACCCTGCCCCCACCACAGGAGACCCACGACGTCCCCACCACCTACGGCACCGTCCGTGTCTACCGATTCGGCACCGAGCCGGGCGAACCCCTCGTACTCCTCCACGGCCGCTGCGGCACCACCGTCATGTGGGAACCCAACATCACCGAACTCATCCGCCACCGCACCGTCTACTCCGTGGACCTGCTCGGCGAGGCGGGCCGCAGCGAACAGACCGCCCCCATCACCGACTCGGCCGACCAGGCCTCCTGGCTGGCCCAGACCCTCACCCACCTGGACCTGGCGCCCGCTCACGTGGTCGGCGCCTCCTTCGGCGGCCGACTCGCCACCGACCTGGCCACACGCCACCCGGACAAGGTCACCACGCTCTGTCTGCTCGACCCGGTCCAGACCTTCGCCCGCCTCTCCGTGGGCCTGGTGGGGCGCACGGTTCTGCTCTTCCTTCCCGGCATCGGACCGCGCTACCAGCCCCGCTTCCACGACTGGATCCACCAGGGAGAAGAGGTACCCGAGGGCCACCCCGCCCTGCGCACCATCATGGCCGCCCAAAGCGAGTTCACCCTGACGCTGCCCTACCCCGACTACCCCACCGACGAGCAGATCCGCGGCCTCGACATGCCCGTTCTGGTCGCCATCGCCGGACGCAGCGTCATGCACCACCCGAAGCGCGCCCACCGACGCGCCCTCGACCTCCTACCGAACGCCCGGGTCGAACTGTGGCCGGACGCCCTCCACGGCCTCGCCGCACAGGACCCCGAACGTGCCGACCGCGCCATCCTGGAGTTCGTCGCGGGCACGGAAAACCGCTCGTGACCGCGCCGGGCCGAACGATAGGTTCGGTGACGCCACGACCCACCGAACCTGGAGGCCCGGGTGAAGCACTCCGACGAGGAGAACGCTCGCATCGCCGCACAGGGCACCGTGTTGCGCTGTCAGGTCGGCTCCCGCGTCCACGGCCTCGACCTGCCCGGCTCCTCCGACCGCGACGAGATGGGCATCTGCCTCGAACCGCCCGAGTACGTCATCGGCCTGCGCTCCTTCGACCAGTACATCTACCGCAGCGGCGCCGAAGACACCCGCTCCGGCCACGACGACCTGGACCTGACCGTCTACTCCCTGCGCAAGTGGACGCGTCTGGCCCTGGACGGCAACCCCACCGTGCTGCTGCCGCTGTTCGTCCCCGAGTCCGAGATCGTCACCGTCACCGACGTCGGCCACGATCTGCGCTCCAACGCCCACCGGTTCGTCTCCCGCAGGGCGGGAGAGCGCTTTCTCGGTTACCTGCGCGCCCAACGCGACCGGATGGAGGGGGTTCGCGGCGGCAAGCACACCAACCGCCCCGAACTCGTCGAACGGCACGGCTTCGACACCAAGTACGCCTACCACATGGTCCGGCTCGGCCTTCAGGGCGTGGAACTCCTCTCCACCGGCCACATCACCCTGCCCACCCCCGAACCCGACCGCTCCTGGCTGCTCGCCCTGCGTCGCGGTGAGCACACCCGAGCCCAAGCCCTGGAACGCACCGGCGACCTGGAGGACCGGCTCACCGACCTGTGCCGCTCCTCGTCCCTGCCCGAGTCACCCGACGCCCGATGGGCCGACCGGTGGCTCTCCGACACCTACCGACACCATTGGGACCAGGGACACGCTGGTCGGGGCCGCACCCCGAGTGGCCCCGCCGCGACGGCGAGATAGGGTGAATCACCGAAGAGATACATGCCGCGTCCGGAACTCCGGACGGCCCGGCGTGCCGGTGCCGGGGACACGGCCCCCGGCACCCGGAGGACGACAAGTGAAGGAAACACCATGGTCGGAACCATCGGATTCGTGCTCATGATCATCAGCCTGTCGATGATGATCATCTCCGGTCTCCTCGCGGCCGTCGTGAAGACCCGATAGCACCGCGTCGGCGGGTGCGCCTCGATCGCACCCGCCGCCTCGCGCGCTAGCTCGGATTCTCCACCTTCTCCAGGGTCAGCCGCGCCATCTCCCGGCCGTCCGCGTCGGTGATCACCACCTCGTCGCCGACGATCTCGTAGAGGGTCTGCCCGGACTCGGCCACATAGCCCTCCTCGGTCCGTTCCGCGGGCACGACCATCGCCTCGCCCTCACCATCGAGGAACTCTCCGAAGTAGAACAGCTCTCCCACGCTGTTCGAGCACAGCATGATCCGGTGGCGTACGGTCTCGTACGCCGACTCCAACGCGCCCGGCCCCTCCCCCGGTACCAATTCCGAGACCCGGTCGGGGCAGAACTCCTCGACGGCGGGCTCCCCCGGCACCCCGTCCGTGGCGTCTCCGGCCAGGTTCGGCGGCACCCACACCAGGATCAGCACCACCGCACCGACCACCACCAGTGCCAGAGCACGCACCGTCCCTTGCGGCCACCGCGGCAGACCCCGCTTCGACCGTCGACGGTGGGATTCGGCCCCCGGCCCTGCTTCGGTGTCGCCCTCGTCCGTTCTCGTGGTCTCCCCACCCGAGCGGGATCCCGCCGGGACGAACATCGAACCCGATTCCGCGCGTCGCGGCGGTCGCCTCACCCGGAGCGGTGGCGCCTCCTGGGGTGAGAAGGCCGTGCTCTCGGTCGGGGCCAACAGGTCACCCTCGTCGGAGTCCTCACGCGTACCCACGGCGCGCACCGTGTCGCACACCATGCAGGTGTGCTTGGACGGTTCATTGCGGGCGGCGCACATGCCACACCGCCAGAGCCCCACTGCCATGCGTACGCGCCCCTCCGCCACGTGGCGGCCCGACCGTCGTCTCGGCCGCCGGATCAGAGAACATGCAACACCCATGGATACGTGCGCACAAGGGGAGGGCCGCGCGATCCACACTTCACACCCGTATCGGACCACGAGGTCGGTCCGGGGCATCCGTCCACTACGCCCCGAACCGACCCCTTCGCGCGAGAACCGCGCGGGAACAGCCTACGGAACCCGATACGAGGATGAACTCGGACTCCCGAATCCGCACCTTTATGACGTAGATTGTCCGATTCGCTCCAGTTCTCACGCTGGTAGGTTGACGCCGACTCCTCGACCACGAAAGTAGGCCATGTCCTCCTCGGCCGACGCCCCTGGATCCCCCGACGAACCATCCACGGGCAACGCCGCCACTCGCCCCATCCCCGCCCTGATCAGGGACATCTCCGCCAAGACGTTCCCGCTGTACCTGTCGATGGTCGCCGGTGTCGTGGGCACCCTGGTCACCGCCGCCGTCCTGGGCCACGCCGGCACCGCGTCCCTGGCGGCCTACGCGATGACCGTCGCCGTGTTCAACCCAGCCGTCATGATCGTCCAGGGCGCACTACGCGGCTCCATGCCCTTCGTCGCCCAGAGCGGCGACGATCCCGGCGAGCTCGAATCCACCTTCCGCGACGCGATGTGGCTGGCCCTGTGCGCCGGCGCCCTGGGCGGCCTGGCGGTGACCGCCGTCCCCGCCCTGTCCACTCTCATCGGCGTACCCGAGGCGACCCTCGCCGCCTTCGGCCCCTTCCCCTACCTGATGGCCCTCACCCTGGTGGTCGTCTCGTTCCAGGCCTCGGCCACCACGCTGCTGATCGCCCTGGGCCGCTCCAAGGAGGCCCTGTGGGTGGGCCTGGTCGGCACCGGATCCTCGGTCGTGCTCATCCCGGCACTGGTCCTGGGACCGGGGCCGCTGCCCGCCCTGGGCATGACGGGCGCGGGCGTGGCCATGTTCGTCAACGCCACCGCGGCACTGTCCACCGCCCACCTGTTGTTGCGCCGCCGCACCGCCTTGAACGGGCGCCGCGTCGGCCTGGGCCGGCCCGTTTGGAGCACCGTGTGGCGCATGGCCCGGGTCGGGTTGCCCATGGGCTCCACCATGCTCATCAAGTTCGGTGTGCTGGGCGTACTGGCGATGGCCGCGGCGACCGCCGGCGTGGCCGACGCCGCCGCCCACCAGATCATGGTCACCCTGGCCACGTTCGTGTTCCTGCCGGCCACGGCCGTTGGCCAGGCGACCGTGCCGTTCATGGCCCGGGCCGCCGCCGACACCGACCGACACGGCTACCGAGAGGTGCGCCGTTCCCTGTTGGCCGGGGTCTGTCTGGCCCTGCCGGTGGTGGCGGCCAGTGTGCTGCTGGTCTTCCTGGTGGCCCACCCGCTACTGGGTGTGTTCACCCCGGACCCTCGGGTGCGGGCGTTGGTGATCGCCCTGCTGCCGGTGTTGTTCGTCGTGGTGGTGGCCGACGGGACGCAGGTCCTGCCCGGCATGGGCCTGCTCGCCATCAAGCGCACCACCCCGACGCTGTACACGTTCGCGGTCTGCTTCGGGGCGTTGGCCCTGGTCGCCTTCCCCGTCGCCGCCGCCGGCGGACTGGCGTGGCTCTGGGCCGCCTACGCGGTGGCTTCCCTAGGCCTTGTCCTGGGCCAGGCCGGCAACTTCCTCAGGTTCACCGTGACGCGTCCTTGACCACCGGACGGACTCGACCGGTTCGGCGGTCTTCCCACGGCCGGGCAGGAACGCGGCGATGACGAACGCGGTGAGCGCGGCCAAGGCGCCCAGACCCAGGATCAGGGTGAAGGCGTCGCGATCGGGGAAGACCTCTCCTGCCGCGCTCATGGTCACGGTGGCGATCACCACTCCGGCGACGGCGCTGGCCACGGAGGTGCCGATGGAACGCATCAGGGTGTTGAGGCTGTTGGCCGCCGCGGTCTCCGAACGAGGGACGGCCGCCATGACCAGGGCGGGCATCGCACCGTAGGCCAGGCCCACACCGGCTCCGATGACGGTCGAGGCGATCATGAGCTCCCAGATCCCCGACATGAAGACCATGCTCAGACCGTAGCCCAGCGCGACCAACAGGGCACCGGCCATCAGGGTCGTCTTCGGCCCCCTGGCTCGGGAGATGCGCGCCGAGACCGGCGACATGGCCATCATGACCAGGCCGTTGGGCGCCATCACCAGGCCCGCGATCAGGATCGTCCGTCCGAAACCGTATCCGGTGAGCTCGGGGAGCTGGATCACCTGGGGGATCACGAGGGACATCGCGAACATCGAGAAACCGAACACCACCGAGGCGGCGTTGGTCAGCAGCACCTGGCGTCGCACGCTGACCCGAAGGTCGACCAGCGGCCTCGGCGTGCGCAGCTCCCACCAGACCCAGATCGCCAGCACCACCGCCGCCACGACGAGCATGACGCCCGGGATCCCGCTCCCCCAACCCCAGTCGGACCCCTTGGAGACGGCGAGCAGCGATAGGAGCAGGACGATGGACAGCCCGAAGGAGCCGAGCAGGTCGAATCGGCCACCGGTACGGACTCCGGAGTCGGGGATCAGGGCGCGGACCAGAACCGCGACCACGACCGCCAGCGCCGCGGCGATCCAGAACATGACGTGCCAGTCCGCCTTCTGCACGACGAACGCGGCGGCGGGCAACCCCAGCGCGCCGCCCACGCCGAGCGAGGCGCTCATCAGCGCGGTCGCCCCGGCGAGCCGCTCGGCCGGAAGCACGTCGCGCATGATGCTGATGCCCAAGGGGATCACACCCGCGGCCAATCCCTGGAGCACCCGTCCGACCACCATGATCGGCAGGTTCGTGGCCAGGCCGCAGAGAACGGAACCGGCCGCCAGCACCGCGAGGCTGATCAACAGCATGCGGCGCTTGCCGTACATGTCTCCGAGTCGACCCACCGTCGGGGTGGCGATCGCGGCGGCGAGCAGCGTGGCGGTGATCGCCCAGGCGGTGTCCCCGGGGGTGGCTCCCAGGAGTTCGGGGAGCATCGGCACCAGGGGAATGACCAGGGTCTGCATGAGCGAGACGACGATGCCCCCGAAGGCCAGGACCGCGACGACCACTTGTGGCCGCGGGTATGAGGCCTTCTCGTTCTCCGCCGCCTCGGCGATAGCTTGGTCCATAGAGCAGATCCCCGTTTCCGAACACACGAAGACACCCGAACTTTAAGTCAGGTGCATGACTTAGTCTTACTGTAGAGGGGAGAAGGTCCCTCCCGAGCACGGAGTGAGCGGTGGGGAAGGGCACGTCGATACGGTGGATCCCATGAACGACAGGGTGACGAGATCGGATCGGGTCTCCGCGACGAAGGAGAGGATCCTCGTCGCAGCCGAGCGACTCATCGCCGAACACGGGCCCTCCGGTGTGTCCAACCGTCGGATCGGTCAGGCGGCGGGCCAGGGGAACAACACCGCCGTCACTTACCACTTCGGCTCCAAGGCCGCTCTGGTGCGCGCGATCGCGCGCAAGCACACCGAGGGGATCGAGGAGATCCGCCTTGGGATGGTGGCGAGCGTCGACGGCTCCACCGAGGTCAGGGACTGGGTCTCCTGCATGGTGGAACCCTTCGTCCAACACCTCGCCGACCTGGGCACGCCCTCCTGGTACGCGAGGTTCACAGTCCAGGTCATGAGCGACCTCTCCCTGCGCGAGATCGTGACTCGGGAGGCCCTCGACTGCTCCTCCCTCGTCCGAGTGGGGGAAGCGCTGCGCGCGTGCCTGCCCGACCTTCCCGACGAGGTCCGCGCCGAACGCCAGGACATGACGCGGCAACTCATGCTCTTGACGTTGGCACAGCGCGAGCGCGCCCTGAGTGAGGGTACGGACACGCGCCGAGACTCCTGGAACCGCGCCGCCGTCGGACTGACCGACGCCCTCACCGGCCTCTGGCTCGCGCCCGTCACCGATGTCCCGGAACCGGGCGAGCCGGAGGTCGTGCGTTCCACGCGCTCCTGAACACCTGTGCGGGCGCACAAGCCACGGATAAGGGCTTTCGCGCCCGCCACACGGACGCTAGTGTGCGAGCAGGCCCCGCCACGGGGCGTCACGGTGCGTAGCTCAGCAGTAGAGCGCCCGGCTCTAGCCCGGGAGGGCGCGGGGGCGGAACCCGCCGCACCGGCATGGAACACCGACCTCCCGTCCACGTCGGCCGGACCTACCCCGCGAGCCGACTCGCCAAGGCACTGAGCACCGCCGCCTCCCACGACGACCCGGACGTGCGCCGGGCCGCCGAGCGGCGTGCCGCGTCCTGGTTGCGTGTCCTGGGCGGCATGGGCGATGGCACCCTGGCCATCGGGTCGCGCACCCCGGTGCGGGACCTGCCCGCGTGGGTCACCCCCGAGGTCGTGCACGGTGGATTCGCCACCGGTGCGGCCGCCGCCGGTGGTCCGCTGCGCCCGCACGAACTCGAACTCATCGAACGGCACGGGCTCAGGGCCGACCGCGGCTCGCTCTACTCCCATCACCTGACCGAGACCGGGCTGGCCCACCTGGGCGCGCTGCTCGACAGCGGCGGCTATGAACTCGACCAGCCCGAACAGGCCGCCCTGCTCACCGTGGTGTGGCTGCTACGGGCCGGGGACACCGCCGCCGCCCTGCGGCTACTGAGCGCCCTGGACCCCTTCGCCGCGTCGCTGTGCCTGACCCCGCGCCCGGCCCCTGCCGTGGACCTGCCCAAGGGATCGGTCTTTCGCTGGTCGGTGGCGCAGGTGCGCACCGGGTTGGAGAGGGCCGCCCGTGAGCCCGCCCCTCGACCGACCACCCAGCGCGAGGCGCTGCGCGTGTGGAACCCCTTCGCCGACCGGGTCCTGGCGCACTGGTGGGAGACGGTCGAGGACGAAGTGGTCGACTCGCGCCGCACCGAGGGCTGGAAGGCGCACGGCGCCGAACTGCTGGCGGAGTACGAACGACTGGCCGCCGAGCACACCCTGTGTTCCAAACACCGTGATCCCAAGGAGAACCTGGGGATCCTGCTCGCCGCGCTGCGCGAGGCCCTTTCCGAGGAAGGGCTGAGCACACGCCGACGCGGCCTGCTCCGGCACGCGGTGGACTCCATGGTGGCCAAGCGGGGCGTGCCCGGTTCCGCCGAGCACACCGCCCTGCGCGCCGCCCAGGCCGTGCAGGCGGCGCCGCCCACCCACGACGTGTTCGCGACCATGTTGTCGGATCGGTTGTCCGCCTTCGCCGCCAACTCCGGGCTGGCCGACCCCGAGTCGGTGCTGACACCGGTCTCCCCCTTGGAGGAGGAAGAGTTCGACATCCCCGAGGCCACGGCGATCCCGGCGCCCCTGCGAGAGCGGGTGGAGCGGGCGGTCATCGCCCCCTTGGACACCCTGGTGGAACGCGGGCTGATCCCCTCCGCCGAGGTTCTGGCCTCGCTGGTGCCCACGTTGGCCGCCACCGCCGAGGCCGCCGCGATCGAGGACCCGACCCTGAACCGGCTGGTGGCCGTGCACCACCGCGCGTTCGCCGCGCGGCGTTCCCTGTTGCTGCTGAACCTGTCCTCGCAGGTGCGGCGAGAGGAACTGCCCTGGGTCCGGGAGGCGGCTCCCCACCACGCCACGGACGACCTGCGCCGGTCCGCGGCCCGAACCCTCATCACCCGTCTGGGCGAGACGACGTTGACCCGTTTCCCGGGGACCATCACGCCCAATCCATTGGTGCGCGAGCTCAACGGGCTGGCCGGCACCGCCGACTCACCGGTGCGGTTCGTGGAGGAGTTGGCCGCCGACATCTTCATGCGCGACTTCTCCGCCAAGTTCGTGCGGGCCGCCAAGGTGGCCGCCGACCTGCTGGGTGATGGCCTGTACGCCCGCTACTACGGGATCGACACCGCCCGCGTACTCGCCTTGGACGACGAACACGACCCGGCCGGTTTCGCCGCCCTGTGCGTCGAACGGGCCGGCGACCCCGACTGGTCGGTGCCCGGCAACGGCATGATCATCGAGCAGGCCCAGATCCTGACCACGCACAACCTGGCGGCCCTGACCCTGTCCGGCGCCCGCCCCGCCGACGGGTGGGCCGAGGCGGCGCGCCGGGCGCACCTGCACACGGTGCGGCTGGTCGAGACCCTGCCGAGGGTCTTCGACGTCTTGGCGCACGTGAAGAACGCCGCGTTCTCCTGGCGGCAGACGGTGTTCCTCTTGTCCCGTTGCTCGCCCGAGGAACAGCGGGCGAGCGTGGAGTGGATGCGGCACCTGTCCGAACGGCAGCCGTCCCACGTGCGCGACCGCCTGACCCCGGTGGTGGCCGGGCTGCGCGCGGCCGTGGCGGGACGACCCCCAGAATCGAACGGGGGGACGGTGTTCCTGGGGTGGACGATCCGGCCGCACTGGATGTCGGCGATCGCCCCGGAGACGCTACGCTCCCCCAAGGGCGCGGTTTGAACCGACAAAGCCGATGGGTGGCCGGATCCGGCCATCCACACGAGAGCGTGCACGTGCACCTGCACCGCCGGTGATAACACTGGAGTACGCAGTCGCCCACCTCGGACCGGGAGGTCGGCTCCGCCGTCGGCCACACGCCGTAGTTAGGGTGAGACGCATGTCGATATGGGCGCGGGGAGACCGCACCGGGAGAGTCGGTGAGGCTCTCCTGATGCTGGAGGGGCAGGGGATCATCGACGGTCTGGAGATCCTCCCCTCCGAGGACAAGCCCTACCGTGTCCGTGTTCCCGCCGGCATCGTGCACATGGACGAGGACGAGGCCTCCATGTTCGCCCTGGGTGCGGTCGTGGGCGCCTTCGGGGACGTGGCCCGCCAGCGCGCCTGACCCGACTCGACTCGCCCCCACGGACCCCTACCGGCGGCCCATGGTCCGCAGGATCGCGTCCAGCAGCAGGTCCCGCACCATGGTGCGGTGTTCGAGTTCGTGCGGGACCGTCAGCTCGTTGTTGAAGGTGGACAGGCACATGCCCACCGTCATCTCGGCCAGGGGCCCGGCCGGGCGCCCGTCCTTGGGCAGCTCCTCCACGAAACGGGCGACCTCGATGGCCTCGCGGACCGCTTCGATCCACGGTTCGACGCGCCCACGCCACCATGTCCGCTGAGGGCCGGGCTCCGCGCCCATCCCCGAGGCCGCCGCCAGCAGCGCGCCCGATTCCAGCCACAGCTCGATCCAGCCGTCGACCAGACGTCCCATGTAGCCGTCGATGGATTCCATGCGCCCGAACGTCAGGTCCACCTGGGAGACGAACGCGGTCAGGCGCACGTCCACCGCCGCCTGGAGCACCTGGTTCTTGTGGTTGTAGTAGCGGTAGACGGTGGAGCGGTCGATGTCGACGCCCTCGGTGATCTCCTTGTAGGTGACCTGGCTGAAGGGCTTGGTGCGCAGCAGTTCCACGAGGCTGTTCTGCAGCTGGAGCATGCGCTGCGCGGCGCGCAGGCTCCCGCTGGTCCCCGGACTCGAATCCTGCGGCGCCGTCATACCCGATCCGTCCGTCATGGGCTCCCACAGCCCTCGCGTAACTAACGGAGTCCAGCTTGCCCCAGATCGAAACGGATGCCAACACGGCGTTGGCCACCGGGACACCCCTGTGGAACGGGGTTCCGGTCAGGCACCGTCGGCTTTCGCGCGCGCGGCCCGGTGGGCGGTCAGGTAGTCGCGGTACCAGTGGAAGCTGTCCTTGGGGTGGCGCTCCAGCCGGTCGTAGTCGACCCGCACCAGTCCGAACCGGCGGTCGTATCCATAGGCCCATTCGAAGTTGTCCAGCAACGACCACACGAAGTACCCGCGCACGTCCACCCCGGCCTCGATGGCGCGGCCCAGCGCCGCCAGGTGGTCGCGCAGGTAGTCGACGCGGTCGGTGTCGCGCACATGGCCGGTGTCGTCGGGGGCGTCGGGTTCGGCCGATCCGTTCTCGGTGATGAGGATGGGCGGCAGGCCCGGGTAGCGGCGGTCCAGGTCGACGAGCAGGTCGGTGAAGCTCTCGGGCACCACCGGCCAGCCCATGGTGGTGTGTCGGACGCCCTCGTAGGGGACCTGTTCCACACCGATGTCGACGGCGGTGCGTCGGGTCGGGTCGGGTTCGACGTGCGGGGCGTCGCGCAGCATGATCGGTCGGTAGAAGTTGATCCCGAGGAAGTCCAGGGGCTGCCCGATGGTCTCCAGGTCGCCCTCGACGCGGTGGGCGCCCTCGGCGAGCGCGCCCCACACCTCCTTCTCGTTGTCGGGGTAGGCACCGGTGAAGATGGGGTCGAACCAGGTGCGGTTGTGCAGGGTCCGAGCCCGCTCCACCGCGGCGTGGTCGGCCGCGGAGTCGGTGGCGGGCACCAGGTGGTCGGGGTTGAGGGTGATGCCGACCTCCCCCGCGGCGGCGGCCCGCAGTTCACCGACGGCCATGCCGTGGGCCAGGAGCAGGTGGTGGGCCGCGGCCAGGGCGGGCGCGCCCTCCTTGGTGCCGGGGGCGTGGCGCCCGATGGCGTGCCCGACGAACGCCGAACAGAAGGGTTCGTTGAGGGTGATCCACCGGTTGACGCGGTCGCCGAGGCGTTCGGCGACGATCGCGGTGTACTCGGCGAAGCGGTGCGCGGTGTCGCGGACCCGCCAGCCTCCCTCGTCCTCCAGGGCCTGGGGAAGGTCCCAGTGGTAGAGCGTGAGCACGGGTTCGATGCCGGCGCCCAGGATCGTGTCGACCAGCCGGTCGTAGAAGGCGAGCCCCTCGGGGTTGGGGCGGCCGCTACCGGTGGGTTGCACGCGCGGCCAGGAGACCGAGAAGCGGTACAGGTCCACACCCAGTTCGGCGAGCAGGGCGACGTCCTCGCCATAGCGGTGGTAGTGGTCGCAGGCCACGTCGCCGCTCTCACCTCGGGCGACGCGTCCGGGGGTGCGGCAGTAGGTGTCCCAGATCGAGGGACCTCGACCGCCTTCGTCGGCGGCGCCTTCGACCTGGTAGGCGGCAGTGGCGGTGCCGAAGAGGAGTTCTGCGGGAAGCACGGGGTCTGCCTGGGAGTACGGGCCGGCCATAGGGTTCACCCTCCTTTGGGAGCGCTCCCAATTGTGATCCACGCGACCCCGAAGATCAACCACCACCGCGCGTTCGATCGAACACGCAGGGTGACGTCGAAAAGGCTACCGAGACGAGACCTACCGCGCCGAACCGGATCGGACCCGGCACCGTCACAACCTCCAGCGCGCCGCGTCCCCCGCGCGCCGTAGAAAGGGCGAAGGCATGAGTTGGACCGACTACTCGCAGAACGTGCGCATCCGTGACCTACAGGAGAGTCTCGACAGCGCACACTCACAGATGGCCCGTGAGCGCAGCCGCATGCGCTCGGAGCTGGGACGGCTCAAGGGCGGCCTGGAACAACGACTGGATCGGGTCTCCGCCACCCTGGACGCCTTCATCGAACTCAGCGACCTGCGCGTCACCCTCACCATGTTCGACGGCGCCGCCATCGCCCGGCACCGCACCCTGCAGATGATCGACGGCTCCGTGCCGAGAAGCCTCGAACTCGACGACGTGCCCGGCTACTGGCTGGCCCCGGCGGCCCGAGGCCTGCACTGCCTGCTCGTCGGCGACCTCGCCCGGGCACGGGTCCGCTTCGACGAGGCCGCCGCGATCGACCCCGAGCGCGCCCGCAGCTTCAGCGCCCTGGCCGCCGCGCTCACCAGCGCCGAACACGCCCGCGCCCTCGGCGAGAACACGGCCGCCGACCTCCTCCCCCACCTCCCGGTACCGGGCACCCGGCTCACCCGCGGCCAGCGCGCCCTGTGGTTGCTGAGCGCCGACGGTTCCCTCGGCGAGGACGCCCGCGAACGACTACTGCTGTCCAGCCTGCGCCACTGGTCGGCCCAGGGAGTCCGAGCACCGAAGGTGGAGGCCTGGTTCGCCACCACGCCCTCCGGCCGCGGGCCCCGATCCGAAAGCGGACTCGCCGCGCGTTCCGGTGCGGCCCGCCGCCTGTCCGAGGTGCGCGAACGTGTCACCCGCGTCACCACGCTCAGCGCGGAGGACAGCCCCACCGAGGTGCTCGCGCCGGACCAGGACAGCGCCGACTTCCTCCTGCAGACCCTGCGCCTGTTGGTGGAGGAGGGCAGCCCGGAGGAGGCACCCCTGCTCGCCGAGGCCAACCGACTGCGCGCGGTGATCGAGGGATCCGGCGAAGAGATCGTCCTGCCCTCCTGGGGCGAGAACGTCGAGGAGGTCGGCACCCTGCTCCAGCGCGACCTGGTCTCCGAGAAGGCGCCCCCGCACCGTCGGACCTTCGCCCTGGTGTTGCAACGCGGCGCCGTGCTGGAGGGGGCCGAGGAGCTGGCAGCCCGGGCCACCGAGTCCGCGCCCGACCGGACCAGCGTGACGCTGCGGGGCACCTCCGTCACCATCACCGCCTCCGGAGCGGACCGCGGACAGCTGGAGCAGGCCCGAAAGAAGGCCGAGGTCGCGGCCACCCCCGGCAGCGACTCCCGCAGCATGCTGTGGATCACGATGGCCACGGCCGGCGTGCTGCTGATCCTGTCCCTGCTGACGATGCACGGTTTCCTATGGTTCCTGACGCTGATCGCTCTGGGCGGCATCGGGCTGGCCTACCGCTCCACCACCAAGGAACGGGAGAATACCGAGCAGGTCCGCTCCCATGAGCTGCGCCGGATCAACGAGCAGGTCGAGAAGGCGGTCCGTGAGTGGCACGAGAACCAGGCCGAGGCCGAGCGGAACCAGGCCATGGCCGGCGAGGACCTCAAGGAGATCCGCCGCCTGCTCAACCCGTGAGTGCGTCCCCCGGGCCCTACAACCAGCCGTTGCGCCTGAAGATCAGGTACAGGACGAGACTGACCATGGCCATGGCGGCCAAGGTCAGCGGCCAGGTGAACAACCAGTGGAAGCCCGGCTGGGGGGCGATGTTCATCCCGTAGACCGAGGAGATGAGCGTGGGCACCACCAGGATGCCGCCCCAGGAGGAGACCTTCCTCATCACCTCGTTCTGGGCCTGGTCCACGAGACTGCTCTCCACCGCCATGATGTCCTGCAGGAGTTGACGGAAGCCGTCCACGCGTTCGCGGATCGCGGACACGTGGTCGGCGACGTCGCGCAGGTAGGTGATCAGTCCACCTTGCGTTTCCCCCTTCGATCGCTCCCAGCGCTCGGTGAGTTCGTCCAGGACCTCGCCGAGCGGATCCACGGCCCGTTGCAGGATGATGACCTCGCGCATCAGGCGGTAGATACGCCGTGAGACACCCTTCTCCTCGCTGAAGACCTGGTTCTCCACCTCGTCCACGTCCTCCTGGAGTCCGGCGACCGCGGGCGCGTAGTCGTCGACCACGCGGTCCAGGACGGCGTAGACGATCCCGAGCGCGCCCCGCTCCCTCAGGTCCGCGTGTTCCGTCAGGCGGGCGCGGATCCGCTCCAGGTCCGGCCCGACCCCGTGGCGGAGGGTGACCACGAGGGAGGGGGCGCCGAAGACATGGAGTTCACCGACCTGCAATCTCTCTTGGTCCTCGTCGTAGACCGTCGGGCGCAGGGCCACGAACAGGGTGTCTCCATAGGTCTCGATCTTGGGCCGTTGGTGGGCCACGATCGCGTCCTCCACCGCCAGGTGGGGCAGGTCGAAGTGGTCGGCGACCTCCTCCACCTGCTCGCGGTTGGGTTCGCTCAGCGCGACCCAGGCCACGGTGGCGGGATCCGCGGCGATCGCCTCGTCGACCTCGGTGAAGCCGTCGACCTCACGCGTTGGCTCCCCCTCCCGGTACAGGAGGATCCGGCGTTCCCCGGACGGCGCGTCGACGGGCAGGACGGCGTCCTTCCTGCCCAGGGCCATGATGCGCTCGGGCGCGGATTCGGTCATGGGTCGGCCTCCTTCGGTTCTCCCCACGCCCGATCCTGGCCAAGGCGGGGACCTTCGGCCAGGAGGACACGCTCCGATCAGTCGCCGATCCCGGAAGCCCGGACGGTGATGTTGAGCCGTCCACGCAGGCCGAGCGCGGGATCGGCGGTGCCGGGACGCACCCGGGGCACCCCGTGGTAGGCCATCCGGGAGGGGCCACCGAAGACGAACAGGTCGCCGCTGCGCAGTTCGACGTCGGTGTAGGGCCGGTTGCGGCTCTCGGTGTTGCCGAAGCGGAACACACAGGTGTCGCCGAGGCTGGCCGACACCACGGGGGCGCGGGAGAGTTCGTCGCGGTCCTGGTGCATGCCCATGCGGGCGTCGGCGTCGTAGAAGTTGACCAGCGCGACGTCGTAGGGGTCGCCCTCGTGGGGCGCTCCATAGGCCTCCCCGACCGCGCTTCGCGCCAGGTCGCCCAGCAGGTCGGGGAAGGGCCGAACCGGGGTCCCATCGGGCAGGGAGCGGCTGTAGGAATACGGTTTCCAGTGCCATCCCAACGAGACCATCGCGACGCTCATCATCCCGCCGCGCGGCATGACGTGCCGTCGCATCCCGGCGGGTCCGCGCGACCACTCCCGGCAGCGTTCGAGCAGTTCGCGTTGGGAGTCCAGGGGGATCCTCCCGGGCAGGTGGACCGCTCCGGGCGCCACGTGCACCGGTGGGGAGCCGAACAGGGCGTCGTCCATGGACCCCATTGTGCCCCGTGCGGGCGTGCCTCGCACGGGGCTCGGCTTCAGCGTCGGACGAGGTCGCGGATGTTGACGATCAACAGCACCACGACGATGAGGCCGATGGGGACGGTGACGGCGATGCGCCAGTCGGCGACGAAGGCCATCACCACCCCCAGTAGGACCGCGGTGATCACGATCAGGGCGGCCACCCCGGTGAGGTACTGGACGAACCTGCGGCGGGCCACGGAGTCGATGGCGGCGAACAACAGCACGACGCCGAGCATCGCCCACAGGGTCATCTGACCGTCGAGCAGGAACAGGGTCAGCGCCAGCGAGATCAGCAGCAGCGGGGTACTCAGGGCCACCCACAGGTACAGGAAGCGGGTGGACTGCTGCTCCCCCGAGGCGTAGGGCATGTGCGGGGCCTTGAGGTGCCCGGTCGGCGTGGGCACCAGCGGGATGGCGCTTTCCAGGGCACGCAGGTGGGTGTCGCGTTCGTCCGCGGTCAGGACGCGCTTTTCGTAGACCTCCGCGAGTTCCTCCTCCAGGTCCTCGATCCGCTCCTGGTACTCGTGGGCGAGGGCTCGGGACTGGGCTTCTCGACGCAGGACCAGGCGCGCGGCCTCCAGCCGGCGCAGTTCGTCACGGCGACGAAGGATGTCGGCGTCGTGGGCACGCACGTTCCCCTCAAGGGTCCGCACATGGGCGCGTAGTTCGGCGCGGGCGGCGGACTCGGTGGGGGCGACCTTCTGCAGCCCCACCCAGGCCAGGGGGTCGGCCCAGGAGCGGCGGATGGTGCCGTCGCGTTCGTAGCGGGGCCCGCTGGGGGCTCGCTCGCCGTCGAAGAAGTCGCCGGTGTCGCGCCCCCACAGGCCGCGGAAGCCCTTGACCCAGGAGGTCTCGTCGTCGATGAGGACGGCGTTCCACTCCCGGTCCCCTCCGGGGCCCAGACGTTCGCCGTCACCACGGGCGTAGTCGACGAAGGGCACTCCGATGCCGTGCCGGTTGATGGCGCTGTCGGCTCGGAAGAGGCGGCTGGTGAATCGTCGCCAGAATCGGACCAGGCCGCGCAGGATCGCCGGGTCGACCTGGATGAGGTAGTCGCCGGGCAGCATCTGGTGGGAGTGGGAGCCGGCGCCGACGTAGACCATCGGATGGTCCCCGTCCCGGTGCAGGTCCGGGTCCTGCCAGGAACGGCGCAGATCGTCGCCGTGGTACTCGTGCGAGGAGGCGCCGACCCAGACCGGACGAGTGGTGCCGTCGGGGTTCTCCACGACGTAGATGGTGACGCGTTCCCAGTCGGCCTCGTGGTCGTTGACCCCACCGTAGATGGTGCGCCAGTCGTTCATCGCGTAGAAGAACCAGTACTGGAGGATGGTGTAGCCGCCCTCGCGGGTGACGCGCCCGTAGTAGGTGGCGCCCCCGTTGTCGACCCGCTCACGGAAACGTGTGACGGCGGCGAAGGTGACTCCGCCGGGGACCGCGCCGCGGATGAGCAGGGACAGCTTCATCAGGATGTCGAGGACGCGGCCGAGCACGCCCACGGCGGCCAGACGGCCGCTCTTGGGGATGACCGAGCGCGCGATGCCCTTGAAGCGTCGGGCTTCCTCGCGCAGGGTCTCCTCTTGGACGAAGCGCAGGTGCTTGTGCCGGCGCGGCCATTCCTCCTCGGCCTGCGCGAGGCGATCGAGGGTGAGCTCTCCGACGGGGACGATGACGCTCTCGCGTCCGCCGGGTTCCTCGATCCAGAGGCTGCAGTTGCGGACGTAGGCGTCCACGTCGGTGGGGAAGAAGAGTTCGCCCTTGGTGCACACGAGAACCGGTTCGTGGGCACGCAGGAGTTCGAGGTCAGTTGTCTCGGCCATGATTCGCACCAAGTTAGTGCATTCGGCGCCGGGCGCGTGCTTCTCGGGAACGTGGGACGTGCCATGCCCCGGTAGGTTTCTTCGTGGAAATTACTTGCCAGACTGGAAAGTCAATGCCAACATAGAAACATGACGACCACGGAAGGCGTGCACATGCGCAGGGAAGATGCCTGGGACGCACTGGAACAGGCCCAGAACTTGAACGAGAGGGTCCGCCCCATGGGCGGTTGGTACGCGTTCTACGGAATCGCCTACGGGATGGTGAGCCTGGGACTGGTGCTGTCCTTGGGCATCACCAACTCCGCGGTCGGATCGCTGGTGGCCAGTGTGGTGGCGGTGACGATCATCTGCCTGCTGAGCGTCTACTCGGCGCGACAGCCGGTCAAGCCCCTGGGGTACGGCCCACTGCACGCGTGGGGCATCGCCGCCTGGGGCGTGATCTACGGCGTCGCCCTGTTCGTGGGCATGTACGTCTTCCCCGGAGACCTGCTCTGGTGGGCCCCGATGGCGGTGCTGAGCGCCCTGCCGACCACGGTCACCGGACTGATCGCCCTGCGTCGCAGCAGGAACACGAAGTGAACCATCCACGCGTTCGACTGGACGAGGTCATCCACTCCCCCGTCCGCTTCTCCGTCGTGGCCGCACTGGCCTCGGCCGACACCATCGAGTTCCGCGTCCTACGCGACCTGGTGGAGGTCAGCGACTCGGTGTTGTCCAAGCAGATATCCACTCTGGAGGACGCCGAGTACGTCGCGGTGAGCAAGTTCCGGGTGGGTCGGCGTACCCGCACCTCGCTCACGCTGACCTCGCAGGGGCGCAGGGCGTTCGACCAGCACGTGCGGGCGCTGCGCGACATCGCCGACGGGATGACGTTCCCCCCGTCCAAGGACGATCGAGAAGGCGATTAGGCCGCGGTGACCCCGCGCACCGGCTCCCGGTCCTCGAACCCTTCAGGATCGAGGACCTCGGCGTGTGCGGGGGTGTGCGGCCCGGAGGCGCCGTCCTTCACCCCCGGACCCGTTCGGACCCGGCGCTCGCGCACCACCTTCTTCTCTGGGACGGCCGGCCTGGAACCACGGTCCCCGCGCGCCGCACCGATACCGGCGATCACCACCAACCCCATACCCACCAGCTGGACGGTGACCGGCGCCTGACCGATGACGATCATGCCCATCACCAGGGCCACGGCCGGCTCCAGACTGGAGAAGGTGCTGTAGCCGGTCCGACTCATCCGCTGCAGGGCGATCATCTCCAGCAGGAACGGCACCATCGGGAACAGCAGGGCGATGAGCAGGGTGAACCCGATCAGTTCGAGGTTCGGTTCGGCGATCACGGCCGGGGCGCCCAGCGGGGCGGTGACCAGCGCGCCGACCACCATCGACAGGGTCAGCCCATGGACGGCGCCGAAGCCCGCGCCGACCTTCTGGGTGAGGATGATGTAGCCGACCACGCAGACCGCGCCGGCGAGCGCGAAACCGACACCGACCAGGTCGAGGTCGCCGTGCCAGGGACGGGTCAGGCACACCACGCCGACGACGGCGGCGACGATCCACACGAGTTCGCGACGTCTGCGCATCGCGGCCACGGCCACCACGAGGGTTCCGAGGAACTCGATGGAGGTGGCGGTGCCCAGCTCGATCCGCGCCGTCGCCTCGGAGTAGAACATCATCATCCCCGCGCTCGCTGTGCCCAGGATCACCACGGCACCCAGCTCACGCCGGGTCGCAGCGCGCACGGCCCGCCACAGAGGGCGACCACCGATCGCCAGCAGCAGTACCGCGGCCCAACTGAGGCGGAGCCAGGTGACCGTGGCGGGCCCGGCGTGCTCGAACGCGGTGACGGCGAGCGCGCTGCCGGTGTGCAGCGTGAACATGCCGATGAGCAGCATCAGCGGAGCCGGGACCCGGAAGCGGGCAGGGCTGAATGAGGGGAGGAATGAGCGGATCACCCGATCATTCGATCCAAGCTCTTCGTTTCTGTCCACGAACTCATGGTTGATGGACCATGTAGTTTCGGTGGATGGATTTCACGCGTCTGCGTCTCCTCGTGGAACTGGACCGGCTCGGCACCATGGCGGCCGTGTCCGAGGTCACAGGCATGAGCACCTCGGCGGTCTCCAAGCACCTCGCCGTTCTGGAGAAGGAGGCGGGGGTGGACCTGCTCGCCCCCGACGGACGCCGGGTACGGCTCACCCCGGCCGGGCGCAGGCTCGCCGAACACGCGGTGCACATCCTCGCCCGGGTGGAGGCGGCCCGGGCCGAGTTCGCCGGTGAGGGCGACCCGGTGGGCCGCGTCGACCTGGTCATGTACACCTCGGCGGCGCCGATCGTGCTGCCCGCGCTACGCCGGTTGAGCCGTGATCACCCGGGGATCGACATCCACCTGACCGAGTACGAATCGGAGCAGGCGCTGGCGCTGTTGCAGGATGGCGAGGCGGATCTGGGGGTGGTGTACCAGTACAGTCTTCTCCCCCGACGTTTCCCGGGGACGCTGACGGTGCATCCGGTGGGAACGGAGGGGCTGCTGTTGTCCCAGCCCTCTCTTGGGGCGGACAGCCGCACCCTCACCCGTCGGCGCCTGCGTGAGTTGGCCGACGCGGCCTGGATCGCCAGCCCCTACCGGGGAGACGAGGAGGCCCTGGTGCACCGGATGTGCGCCGACGCGGGGTTCACTCCGCGGATTGTGCACCGGATCGACACCCTGGAGCTGTTCGAGGAGTTGGTGGCCACCGGGCTGGGCGTGGGCGTGGTGCCCCGACTGTCGACGGCCACCCGGCGCGGGGTGGCCCACGCACCCCTCGGCGAGTTGGGCGGGGTGCGACAGGTGTACCTGGCCGGGCGTACCGGCGGCTGGTCCTGGCGACCGATCCGGGTGGTCGCCGCCTATCTGCACCAATCCGCCGAGGACGTACTCGACGACGTTCCACCGTTGCCGTGGTCCACGACGGCGGAGTGATCAGGAGGGTCGGGGAAGGGGTGGGCCCGCCGGGTCAGCCCGCGATCGCGAAGGGGCCCACCGAGGGCACCGGCACCTTGCTCGCGGCCTCACGGACCGCGGCGAGCAGGGGTTCGGGGGTGGCCCCGGCCCGGGAGAGCACGATGATGTGCCGGCGTGCGGTCTCGCGCACCCCGCGCACGACGATCTGTGGGTGGTTGAGACCCGTCCAGGCCAGACGGGGCATCAGGGCGACGCCCAGACCCGCCTGGACCATGGAGAACACGGCGCTGAAGTCGTCGACGGTGTGCAGCACGTGCGGCTGGAATCCGGCCTGGTTGGCGGCGGCGGTCACGCAGGCGTGCCAGGCGGTGCCCGGCCCGGACAGGATCCAGCCCTCGTCGGCCAGGTCATCGGCCAGGTGGAGGCTGGTGCGGGTGGCCAGGGGGTGTTGGTAGGGCAGGATCGCGTCGAAGAGCTCGACCATCACCCGGTCGGTGCGAAAGTCCGGGTCCCCCGCGGACGGCAGGTGGCTGGAGGACATGGTGACGGCCACGTCCAGGCGGCCCGAGCGCACCATCTCGGCGCTCTCCTCGGGCTCGGCCTGCACGACCTCGAAGCTCCACCCGGGGTGGCTGTCGCGCAGTCGAGCCAGTGCGGGCGCGACCAGGTCGCTGATGGCGGTGGAGAAGGAGCCGACGCGAACGACGCCGCGGTCCCCGTCGGAGTACTCGGCGAGGTCGGCGGTGGCGCGTTCCATCTCCGCGAAGATCACGTGCGCCCGCTTGAGCAGCACGCGCGCGGCCCCGGTGAGCAGGAAGCGCCGGCCCTGGCGTTCCACCATCGGGACACCGGTCTCCTTGGCCAGGGCGGCCAACTGTTGGGAGACGGCCGAAGGTGTGACGCTGAGCGCCTCCGCGGTGGCGGCCACCGTGCGGTGGTGGTCGAGGGCCTGGAGGAGCTGCAAACGTCGGACATCGATCATGAACCCAATTTATGGCAGGGCCCTAAGGTTTCGATGTGATTTCGATCCGATCATGGGTTCTTTGCGGGTGATTCGCTGCACACGACCCCACCGAACACGCCACACTCCCGCAATACCTCCATAGGAAAGATTCGTATTTTTTCTCGATTAGCGATGCCGCGCGTGGTTTTTCCACGTGTCGCGCCTTCCCCTTCCATTACCGGCACGTACAGTCAGACTCACAGCTCAACCACGAATCCGCATCGGGCGGCTTCCAGGCTTCCAGTGCCCAAGCTGGTGGAACGGGTGAGAAGAAAATGCAAAATTCGCTGATGACCAAACCTCGACCGAACAACATCGGTGTTCTCGGTTTTCGCTACCTCGGCGCCCACGAGGTGGAGGAGCTCGCGGACCTGTGGGGCGCACTCCACCAGCAGCACACGGTGACCGCCCCGCACCTGGAGGACATCATCAGCGCCGTGAGCCTGGACGAGTCCTGGCGTCGGCGTCGCGCCCAGTACCTGTCCTGGATGTCCGATCCCGACACCATGGCGATCCTCGCCGAGAACGAGGGCGACCTGGCCGGGTACGCGATGGTGACCCTCCGCGAGAACGCGCAGGGCAGCTGGGACCGGGGCGCACAGGTCGCGGTCGTGCAGACCTTCGCCATCGACCCCGAGTACACCGGCACCGGGGTGGGCTCCAAGCTCCTGGAGGAGGTCCGCCGACAGCTGGCCGCCATGAACGTGCGGGACATCGAATTCTCCGCGATGGCCACCGCCTCCGAGGACATCCGGTTCCTGGAGCAGGAGGGTTTTCGGCCCTTCGTCACCACCATGGTGTGCCGCGTCGACGGCTTCGGCGCCCACGACTGACCAAAGGTCACCTGGCCGGCCTCCCCTTCGGGTCGGCGACTCGAACCGGCCCCCGCGCGGTCATACCCACGTCCCGCGCGGGGGCTTCCCCGTGTCGGACCCCGGCGACACACCCCGGCGGCTCGAAGGCCGAAGACGCTACGCTCGCCCCGTGGCCTCCTCCGACTCGAACACCTGTGTCTTTCCCGGCTGTACCCGACCGGTCCCTCGCGGCACCGCCCCCGGACGTCCGCCGCAATACTGCGACCTGCCCGAACACACGCGGTGGCGGGCCTGGAAAGAACGCCAGCGGCTGGCCCAGGAGGCGGAGAACGCCCAGAGCGAGGCCCTCGCCGAACAGCGCGAACACGCTCCCGCCACCACCCCGCAGGCCGCCGAGCCCGTGACCGCCGCGCGGCTGCGCGCCGACGACCTGCTCACCCGCTTCGCCGTGCAGACCGAACAGCTCGGAGCGACCCTGACCGCGGCCACCGAGGCCTTCACGACGATGTCCGACCCCGCGGCAGCCGAGGCCCAGGTGGAGGCGGCCCGTCTGGAGTCCGCGCGCAGGGTCTCGGAGGCCGACTCCGCACGGTTGGAGGCGGAGAACCGTCGCCGTGAGGCCGAGGCGGCCAGGCGGGCCGCCGAGGAGGCCACCGCCGCGGCGGTGGCCGACACCCAGGACGCCGAGCGCATGGCCGAGGACGCCTTGGGTCGTAGGGACGCCGCCGAGGCCGAGCGCGACCGGTCGGCGGAGTCCGCCCGGGCCGCGGGGCTGGAGCGCGACGCGGCCGTGGCCGAGGCCAACGCCGGGTTGGCCGCCGCCGAGCGTCGGATCGCCGACACCGTCGAACGCGCCCGCGCCGACCTGGAGCGTGAGCGCACCGAGGCCGCGCTGCGTCTGGACCGCTCACGTGGCGAGTTCGAGCGGGCACGGGCCGAGCTCAACGAACAGTCCCGGTTGCGTGAGGAGGCCGATCTGGCCGCGCGGGAGGCCCGCGCCCGCGCCGAGGCCGCCGAGGATCGGACCCACCGGGCCACTCGGGACCTGGAGGCGGAGCGGTCCCGGTTCGACACCGAGTTGGAGCGTGCCCATCAGCGGTCGGAGTCGGACCGCGCGGCCGCCGAGGCCGAGCGGGCGCGCCTGACCGCGGAGTTGGAACGGGCGAACGCCGAACGCGAACGTCTGGCCGCGGAGTCGGAGTCCCAGCGCCGCAACTCCGAGCTGACCTTGAACGAGGCGCGCGAGGCCGGGACGGCACGGCTGTCGGTGGCCGAGGAGGCTCGTGACCTCGCCTTGGAGCGGGCCGAGCGGGCCGAGTCGGAACTCGATTCCCTGAGGGAGCGCGCTCGCGAGGAGGCGGGATCCGCCTGAGCCCACCCCCTCATATGACTTACGTCCCCTTTTGCACCTTTTATTCGGCTTAGGATGGTGGCCGTGCGAGATCTGGGAACCACTGGTGAAACCGGCCCGATGCCGCTGGGCGATGGTCGGTCCGACCAAGCTCCCCGGCGTGCGACCATCGGCGATCGCCCCAGCCCCCGAATGGACCTTCGGGCGCTCTTCGGCCTGGAGGCGGGGCACTGGGCGTGGCGGACCGCGGTGCACGCCACCGTGGCGATGACGGTCTCCTTCGCCCTGGCCACGATGCTCTTCGGCCCCCAGCTCGGCACCCTGGCCGCGCTCGGGTCCATGACCGTCCTGTACGAGAAGAAGACGCCCTACTCCTACCGCGCCGCCGCCCTCGCCCTGGTGGGGTTGGGTTTCGTCGCCGCGGTGACCTTCAACTCCCTGGCCTCGTCCTTGTCCCCTTGGGCGGCGGTGGCCTCCATCGGTCTGACCGCCGGCGTGAGCACATGGGTCTGCGCGGCCTGGCGGGTGGACAAGCCCGGACCGATGTTCTTCGTCCTTGTCGCCACCATCTCCACCATCGCCCCCGGCGGGGTCGCCGAGGTCCCCCTGCACGCACTCATCGCCGCGCTGGGCGCCACGGTGGGCTGGACGGTCTCGATGTCCGGTGCCCCGTTCCGGTCCCGTCGTCCCGAATACCACGCGGTGGCCGAAGCCTTCCGGGAACTGGCCGCCCTGCTGCGTTCCGTGGGCACGCCCGAACTCGACCACGCCCAGCACCAGGCTTCGGTGGCGGTGGCCGAGGCCTGGCGGATCGTGTTGTTGGGGCAGACCCGGGGTTACAGCCCCACCCCCGAGGCGGCCCGCCTGCGCGCGCTGCTGCGCTGGGTCTCCGACGTCCATCTGGCCGCGACCCAGGTGTGCATCGCCCGAACCACGCCCCTGCCGGCCCAGGCCGCCGAATTCGCCGAGCGGCTGGCACCGGCCGTCGCCGACCCCTCTCAATCCCCCGACCCCGAGTCCCTGCACGAGTTGCGCCGTGGGATGCGGCCACGCTCGTTGGAGTCCCGCCTCTACGGCCTGTTGACCAGGACCGCCCAGACCGCTCGTCGTAGCGCCGAGGACGAGGACGTCGAGGACGACCATCGCTCCGCCGGCCTGCACGACGAGCGTTACCCGGCCCTGGCGAGCGCCCTGCGCTCCAGCCTGAGTTCGGAGTCCCTGATCCGGCCCACCGCGCTGCGCATGTGGCTGACGGTGACCGCCGCCGGGATGTTCGGTCTATGGATGGGGCTGGACCACTACTACTGGGTGGCGCTGACGACCACCTCCGTGTTGCAGGCCGGCAACGTGGCCCTGGCCTTCAACCGTTCGGTGCAGCGCTCCCTGGGCACCCTGCTGGGTGTGCTGGCCGGGGTGGGACTGCTCATGTTGAACCCACCGCTGGCCGTGGTGATCATCCTGGCCGGGTTGTTCCAGGGCACCACGCAGCTCGTGGTGGCCCGCAACTTCTTCTACGCCTCGATCGTGTTGACCCCGATGGCGCTGATGCTGTCCTACACGGCCCAACCGGCACCCCTCGCCGACCTCGCCGAGTCCAGGTTCATCGACACCGTGGTGGGTTCGGTGTTCGGTCTGGCCGGGGCGCTGCTGCTGTGGCGCAAGGCTTCGGCGACCCGCCTGCCACAGGCCATCTCCAGTGTGCTGGAGCGCACCCGCCAGTGCATGATGGCGGTGTTGGACCAGGACTCGGAGATCACCGAGGAGCACCGGTACCGGCTACGCAGGGACATGCGCGCGGCCACGGTGAGCCTGCGGGGTGTGTACGAGAGCGCCCTCGGCGACGCGCCCCGGGCGGCCTCCACCCGACCGCTGTGGCCGGTGGTGGTGGCCACCCAGCGCATCGGTTACCTGGCGCTGGCCGCGCTCTCCCAGGACCGCGGCCCCGATCCGGTCGGCGTCATCACCCTGCAACGCGTGGACCTGGCGTTCGGCGAACTCATCTCGGCCATGGAGGAACGGCGGACCCCGCGGCTCGGCGCGCTGCCCAGGCTGCCCGCCTACCCGCGCATCAACATGGAACTGCGGGCGCTGGCCACCGCCATGACGACCGCGGTGGCCCAGGACGAGAGGTCGGCCCGACAGGAGGCCGAGCGGCGGGCCCACCGTGAACAGCGTCGCGCCCAGCGGGACGTGGACGCCGACCTGTAGCGGCCTCGGCGGGCCCGCCGGGCTCAGTCCTGGTCGAGGACCGCGAACGCCCGGACCGGGAAGGCCGCCACCGCGCGCACCTTGGCCGGGACCGCGTGGAAGGTGAACCCCTCGGCGGGCAGCCGGTCGAGCAGGCACAGGTGGCTGACGATCGGCACCCCCGCGGTGAGCAGGGTGGCCTGGGCCGGACGGGACCCCTCGGTGGCCGGCGAGGTGTCGTCGACCCCGATCGAGTCGATGCCGACCAGGGTGACCCCGGCCTGGACCAAGGTCTTGGCGGCCGTCTCGGTCAGGTGCGGGTGGTCGTGGCCGCCGTAGGTCTCGGTCCGCCAATGCCGGTCCCAGCCCGTGCGGAGCAGAACGGCGCGACCGCGCAGGTCCAGCCCGGCGAAGGCCTCGGGTCCGATCCGTCGTCGAGCGGTGGCGTCGACCACGATCCCGGGCAGGCAAGCGACCCGGTCCAGGTCCAGATCGGCGGGGTCCGCGGCGTCACGGTAGGGGTGGGCGGGGATCTCGACGTAGGTTCCGGTCGCCCCGACCATCGAGACCCTGCCGCTACTGTCGCCGTGCCCGGGGACCCCGCCCGCGACGGTGGTGCTCTCCTTGATCACGGGTTCGGGCAGCCCGGGGCAGGTGCTCATTCCGTCGGTGATCTGGTGGCTGACGTCGACCAGTTTCGGCATGGCTGTGCTTCCTCGCTCGTATCCGTCAGGAGGGCCTCTGAACCGGGCCAGAGGTCTAGACCACGACCCTAGCGCGCATGGCACAGGTCACGACAGGGGTTGAGGACCCCGATCGAACGGCATCCGGCCCCCGCTAAGCTCGTAGGCACCGCGGCGGACCGTCGACCCCCGACCGTCCGCGCACCCCCACAGCAGATTCACCCGCCGAGAAGGGGCGACTCCATCGTGTCAATGTACGGAGCGGCCAAGGCCCTCGTCGCGCCCGCCAGCCGCATGGTGTGGCCCCAGCGCGTGGAGGGCGTTCACCACGTCCCCACGAGCGGCCCGGTGATCCTGGCCGTCAACCACCTGGCGCTGATCGACCCCCTCTTCGTCGGTGTGGCCTGCCCTCGACCGGTCCGCTTCATCGCCAAGCAGGAACTGTTCGACGAGAGCACCTTCGTGAAGCGGATCATCGCGCGAGCCCTGCGGGCCCTGGGCCCGCTCTCGGTGGACCGCCGGCCCGGCCAGAGCTCCCAGGAGGCCATGGACAACAGCCTGGCCGTCCTGGAGAGCGGCGAGGTGTTCGGCATCTTCCCCGAGGGCACCCGTTCTCCCGACGGCCGCCTCTACAAGGGACAGACCGGGCTGGCCTGGTTGGCCCTGACCACGGGGGCGCCGGTGGTCCCGGTCGCGCTGACCGGAACCGAGCGCATCCTGCCGCCGGGGCGCAAGGTCCCCTCCTTCAACCGGGTGGGGCTCCGTTTCGGCGAGCCGGTGGACCTGTCGCCGTGGCGGGACAAGGCGCACAAGGCCAAGCCCCGCCGGGAGGCGACCGACGCGATCATGGGAGCGATCGCCAAGCTGTCCGGGCAGGAGCAGGTGGCGCGGTTCGCCGCCTCGGTCAAGGCGGAGCTCGAACAGGGGTGATTTTCCCCACAGAGTTTCCGGGGCTCATTCGCCCTTGACGAGACGTTGACCCGAAGTCGAGGGCCCTTTTTCAAGCTCGAATCCGCGCCCCGGCCTGGCTTTCGAGCACACGAGCCCCTCGGGTCACTCTCGCTTGTCCCATCGGCGAGAGAAGAATTCCCTACCCTTATAGTGGGTTTTCCCGGTGGCCACACCGGATAGATTAGGCAAGCCTTACCTTTCGATGGCGTCCGACCCTGGCGCGAAGACTTGGAGCTGTGCGATGACGCGACCACTGCGAGTGGGAATCGTGGGTGCGGGCCCGGCGGGCATCTACGCCGCGGACCTGCTCACCAAGGACGAGACCCTGTCCGCGTGCGGCACGTCCGTCAGCATCGACATCCTCGACAAGCTGCCCTCGCCGTACGGCCTGGTCCGTTACGGTGTGGCCCCCGACCACCCCCGGATCAAACAGATCCAGGGTGCGCTGCACAAGATCCTCGACAAGCCCCAGGTCAGCTTCTACGGCAACGTCGAGTACGGCGTGGACCTGAAGCTGGAGGACCTGCGCCGCCACTACGACGCGGTCGTCTTCGCCACCGGCAGCGACCGCGACCGACCCCTGGACATCCCCGGCGTGGACCTGCCCGGCAGCCACGGCGCCGCCGACTTCGTCTTCTGGTACGACTCCCACCCCGACGTCAACCCCTCCTGGCACGTGGAGGGCACCAGTGTCGCGGTGATCGGCGCGGGCAACGTCGCCGTCGACGTCGCCCGTATCCTGGCCAAGGACGCCGACGACCTGCTCTCGACCGACATCACCGACAACGTCTACGAGGGTCTGCGCGCCAAGCAGATCACCGACGTGCACGTGTTCTCCCGCCGTGGCATCGCCCAGTGCAAGGCCACTCCTATGGAGTTGCGCGAGCTGGACAAGCAGCCCGGTGTGGAGGTCCTGGTCTACGCCGAGGACTTCGACATGGACGAGGGCAGCCTCCAGGCCTGCGATGACTCCAACCAGGTCAAGACCAACGTCAAGGTCCTGCAGAACTGGGCGATCCGGGACGAGCGCGGATCCGAGCGCCGCCTGCACCTGCACTTCCTGCACGCTCCCGCCGAGATCCTGGGCGAGGACAAGGTCACCGGGATCCGTACCGAGCGCATGGAGCTGACCGGCGACGGCAACGTCAAGGGCACCGGCGAGTTCGTCGACACCGAGGTCCAGGCCGTCTACCGCGCCATCGGCTACCTGGGCTCGCCCCTGGCCGACCTGCCCTTCGACGAGGAGCGGGGCGTGGTCCCCAACTCCGAGGGCCGGGTCCTGGACCTGGACGAGAACCCCATCGACGGCGTGTACGCCACCGGTTGGATCAAGCGCGGCCCCGTCGGCCTCATCGGCCACACCAAGGGCGACGCCCTGGAGACCGTCACCAACCTGGTCGCCGACCGCGACTCCTTCACCCCCGCCACCGAGCCCGACCCGGTCTCCTTCCGGGCCCTGCTCACCGAGCGCGGTGTCGAGTACACCACTTGGGAGGGTTGGCAGCGCATCGAGGCCAAGGAGGAGGAGCTGGGCGCCGAACGCGGCCGCAAGCGCCTCAAGCTGCTCAGTCGTGAGGAACAGACCAGCGTCGCACGTCAGGCTTAGCCTCGCGCGTGATTCCCGGCCGGTCCCGCGCCCCTCTGCGGGACCGGCCCTTGCCCTTTACCCACCCTTGGCGCTTCTGGCACCGTGAGATTGCACATTCGGCTCTCTCCCGGTTCGTGGAACAACTGCCCGGACCGATGGGTTAGAGTCACTGTTGGTCGGTGTGGTAGCAAGTGTCCCCCGGGCCTCAACTATTGCCTTCGCGGAATACCGCGTCCGGCACCCGCCCCTCGGGGTGGGACGGACCGGACGGCCAGGAGCCCCGTTGTGCCCCGCGCCGAGAGGCGACCGCCATGCCGACCATCAACCTCTTGCCCCGCTCCCACCGAAGTGGGAGTGGGGCATCTTGGTCTCTCCCGGAAACGCAACGAAGGACGGTCAGGCGTGGACGATTGGTCCCCCCGACAGCCGGATTCCTCCGGACCGCCCGACGATCGGTCGGACGGTGACGGCGCTCTGCAGCCGCGCCCGGAGAACCCCTATCGCATCCCCCAGCGGCCATCAGGGGCTCGTCCCAAGGACTCTGGGGGCTTCGGGTTCGGGCATCCGCGTCCCGCGGACCCCGAGCCGGGTGAGCCCGCCACCGAGGCATGGGAAGTGCCGCGGGAGACCGGTGAGACCCAGGACCGCGAGAGCGTCGCCGAGCCGGCCCTCGACCACGGTCCCCGCCCCTGGGACGTGAGCCCCACCGATCCCGTGTCCCAAGATCGCGAACGGCCCGCGGAGAACTCCTGGGACACCGCCGACCGTAGCTCGTGGGACACCCCGGGCGACGGCTTCGAAGAGCCTCGGGAGGGTTCCACCGAACCCGTGTGGGAGAGCCCGACCTCCGCCGGCGAACCCGAGCCCGGCGCCGCCGGCTGGGGTCTGGCCCCCGAACCACCCTCCGGTCAGGACAGCTGGGACCACGGCCACGTCGCGGAACCGGAGCCATGGAACGCCCCGCCCCCCGAGGCGTCCTGGGATCAAGCACAGAGCGGTCGAGGCGACTCGCCCGAGCGGCCCGCGTGGGAGGAATACGGCGGACAGGCCGGCGACCCGCGCAGGCTCTGGGGCGAGGAGACCTTCCCCGAACAACCCGCCGAAGAGTGGGGCGGCCCCGCCCAGAGTCCTTCCTGGGAGCACCGGTCGGCCTCCGGAGCAGGCGAGGAGCGGTGGGGCACCCCGCCGGAGGCGGAGTCCGCCCCCGGCGAGCGGGGAGGCCCCGTCGAACCCGTACAGGAGCAGTGGGGCGCGCCGAGCACCGGCGCCCACACAGGATCGGGACAGCACGCAGGGTCGGGACGGTCCACCCCGGAACAGCCCTCCATCGAGTCCTGGGAGACGCCCTACCGCGGACAGCCCACCTACGGGGGCGACACCCCCTACCCGGGTTCGGCCCCGCTCGGGCCCGAGGAGGGGTCCGCCCCGCGGGCGGACCAGCAGGGTCAGGGATACGAGTACCTCTACAGCGGTCCGGGTGGCCAGGGCCCCGGCGGGCCCGGCGGTCCCCAGGGTCCGCACGGCCCCGATGACGGTGACGGCTACTACGACGACTCCTACGACGCCGGGCCGCCGAAGAAGAAGTCCCGTCGCGGGCTGCTCATCGCCCTGGCCTCGGTCGTGGTCGTGCTGGCCCTGATCGGTGGTGGCGTGGGCTGGTACGTCTACACCCTGCCCGAGCCCGAGGAGGCCACCGGCGAGTACGAGGCCGCTTGGGAGGAGCAGGACTTCGCCCGTCTGGCCGCCGTCACCACCGGTGACGACGCCGAGGCCATCCTCGGTGGGATCGACGCCGGGCTGGGCGTGGACGGTGTCGACGTGGAGATCGGCACACCGGTCACCGACGGTGGCACCGGCAGCGCCTCCTACGAGGTGACGTTGTCGCTGACCAACGCCTCGGACTGGGGCTGGGAGGGCGAACTCCCGCTCGTGCGCGAGGACGGTGAGTGGTGGGTCGACTTCTCACCCGAGGTCGCCTACCCCGGGCTGGGCGAGGGTCAGGTGCTCGCCCGCACCGCCGTGTTCGGTGAGCGCGGCCAGATCCACGCCGCCGACGGCACCCGGCTGGACACCCCGGACACCTCCGGTTCGCTGCAGATGATCGTCGGCACGCTGGGCGAGGCCGACGAGGACGACATCGAGAGATTGGGCCCGGCCTACAACATCGGTGACACCGTCGGTAAGAGCGGGCTCCAGCGCACCTACGAGGAGCGCTTGGCCGGTGAGGCCGCTACCACCATCCTGATGGTGGACGCCGCCGAGGCCGAGGACCCCGACTCGCTGGAGGCCACCGAGGAGAACACCTTGGCGACCCTGGACGGGTCCGACGGCGAGTCGATCACCACCAGCGTCGACATGGGTGTCCAGAACGCGGCGTCGAACGCCATCATCGACGCCGACGACCCGGCCGGGTTGGTCGCGATCCGCCCCTCCACCGGGGAGATCCTGGCCGCGGTGAACGTGCCCGGTGGGTTCAACCGGGCCTTCGAGGGCCAGTACGCGCCCGGTTCGTCGTTCAAGATCGTCACCTACAGCGCACTGTTGGACAACGGTCTGTCCACCGACGCCACGATGGACTGCCCCAAGGAGTACGAGCTGGGCGGGTGGCCGTTCCGCAACGCGGGCGACGCCGAGTACGGCGAACAGTCGGTGACCGAGGCGTTCGCGACCTCGTGCAACACCGCCCTGGTGCACGAGATCGGTGAGCACCTGAACCCGGAGACGTTGCTGGCCAGTGCCGAGCAGTTCGGGATGAACAAGTCGCTGGACATCGGTGTGGCCACTCACGAGCCGAGCTTCCCGCCGGTGGACAGCACCACCATGATGGGCGCGCAGGGCATCGGTCAGGGTCAGATCCTCACCTCGCCACTGCACATGGCCACGGTGCCCGCGGCGGTCGCCGACGGTTCATGGCGCCACCCGGTGCTGGTGACCGAACCGGCTGCGGAGGAGCTGCCGGAGCCGACCGCCATCGGCAACGCCGAGGCGCTGCGGCCGATGATGCGCGCGGTGGTCACCGACGGCACCGCCAAGGGCGTCGACTTCGAGGGCGAGGTGTACGGCAAGACCGGCACCGCCGAGTACGGGACCGCCGAGGACGCCGACGAGGACGACGAACTGCCCAGCCACGCGTGGATGGTCGGTTACAAGGGCGACGTGGCGTTCGCCGTGGTGGTGGACGGTGGTGGAGGCGGTTCGGCCGTGGCCGGTCCGCTGGCCGCGAAGTTCACCAACGCGCTCTAGGTGTACTGAGCCGAGGGCCCGCCCGGTGATCCGCTCCCTGGGAGATGGACTGGAAATCCGGTTCCATCGACCGGGGAGCGGCCCCATGGGAACGGCTGACCTGCCCATCTCCCCACACCAGGTCGCGGCGGGACCCGGCGACCGGGACGAACGTGTCCGCGCCGACCGTCGGCCCAGGGGCCTGGCCGGGTGACGGAAGGGCGCGGGTCCACAATGCGTCGCCCCGATGCCTTGGCCGCGAGGCCAGGACCTGTCCGAGTCGGGCGAGCACGCGCGGGGCCGCCCCCGAGTCCGGCGACGGCCCCCTCTGCACCCAGGGTCAGCGGGCTTCGGTTCCTCCGGGCCGACTCGTCTGGAGCCTTCGGTCGCTGACGGAATCGGACCGCGACGAGTTCCCCCCTCCCGTGGCCACCTACCGGCCGGCCGACACCACCACGCACTTCGCAACCTCCTACACGGGTCCACGAGAATCCCTCCGTGCTCGGGCGGGCAAGGACGAGCACAAGGGCGTGGCGTGGATTCGTTGTTCGCCCGGAACAGGCTCGGCCCTCGAACCCGCCGACCGACCAGGGACGAGAGTGCCCGTTTCGAACGGCCGGGCGGTACGGGAGCCCCATATGTGCCCGCCCTCGACCATCAGAGCCGTGTCCGAGTCGGGCTTTTTCGGCTACGAGGACGAGTTCATCCCCCACACCACTGTCGCCCCTTCGACGCGCAAGAAGGAGGACGGGATTACTCCAGAGAGAGTTATTATTACTTTGTGCAACTCTATAATTACATAACGTTATCGGCAGGGGTGTTCGGGAATTCCAACCTGTGGCGCCGAAAGGGCTTCGCCGACCGAGGGTCGACGGAGCAGGCGCCCGGACCGGCAGGGTGTCGGTCCACATGGGAAGGGCAAAGCATGAACCGCAAGACTGTCGCTCGTATCGCCTTCGCCGCTGTCGTCGCTCCGACCCTGGCCTTCGGTGCTCCCGCCGCCGCGATGGCGGACAGTTACTTCTCCGCCGAGTCGACCGCCGCCGGCTTCAAGGGCGCCACCAGCAACAGCGTGAAGGCCGTGGCTGTGGACGGTGACCACAAGCACGGCGGTGGCTCCTACTACGAGCACGACTCCAGCGCCGCCGGCTTCAAGGGCGCCGCCAGCCACAACATCACGAGTGCGGCCAACTGACTCTGACCCTGCCGGGCGCGGCGCGTCCCGAACCGCCGCGCCCGGCCACGCACCGGAGGAAGAGGTAGCACCAATGCCCTCAGTAAGAGGAGCGCTGTGCGTGGGTATCGCGACACTCGGCTTGACGGTGGGCGCGCCCTCACTGGCGATGGCCGACGCGGGTTTCCAGCACGACTCCAGCGCCGCGGGGCCGGAGGGCGCCACCCTGAGCGTGGTTCGCAGTCACGTGAGCGATGACGGAAACGTGAGCTACGAACGTGTGACCTACACCGCTGGGCCTGAGGGCGCAGCGGTGGACCGGGTCAACAGCATGGCCGAATGAACCATCACGGCCAGGGCGGGCAGTCATCGACTGCCCGCCCACATGTGTCCGAGCCAGGAGCCCGACCGCGCACACGGCTGATCGCACGAACGGTGAGCGGAAGGAAGAGATGCGCCACCATTGGAAACCCATACTCATGGGAACGGCTCTGACGTTGTGCTGCGCGGGTGTGACGGGCGGAGCACACCCCGACACGACCGGCACGAACCCGGGTGCCACGCTCCCGGTCGCCCAACCCGGCGTCACCGGCGAATGGCCGCCGACCTGGCTCGAAGCCTCGTCGACGCAGGCGTGGTCCGAGGCCGAGGAGGAGACCGTGCACCTGGTGAACCAGGAGAGGGCCCGAGGCGGCTGCGATCCGGTCGAGGTCGACGAACGCCTCGCTCGGGTCGCTCTCGAACACAGTCGGCACATGGCCCGACAAGGCACGGTCACCCACGTCGGTTCCCAAGGCCGCTCCTTCACCGAACGGGCCAAGGCGGCGGGTTACGACCGGCCCTCGGGCGAGGTCACCGCAGCCGGCTACGACACGGCCGCGGAGACGGTGCGGACCTGGATCGAAAGCCCGGGGCACCGAGAGGTGATCATGAACTGCGACTCGGTGGACACCGGTGTCGGAGTGGTCACCGCCGAGGACGGCGTCTACTGGACCCAGGTCTTCGGCTTCGGCCCCTGAGGCCGCCTCCTGCCACGGAACGGCCGTTGCGCCCGCACACACCGCGTCTTCCGTTCGCGGTCGGGTTCACCGACACTCTGAAGCCGACACGCGTGGGGGAAGGTTCCGTCGACCGACGGGACCTTCCCCCTACGTTCGAGAGCCGGCCGGTTCCTGCCGTGGTCGCCCGAAGGGCCCCGCTCCGGCACACGGTGCCCCGAGCGCGACGCCGGGTCCGTTCGGCGAGCCTCGGCGGGCGTGGGACCCGAGACGCTACCCGACCGGGTCGGCGGGCTCGGCCGGTTCGTCCACGGTCTCCCCCTCTGGGACCGGGTCCGACACGGTATCGGTGCCCTCGCTGTTCTGCGAGGTTCCGGTGGATCGTGGCTGCTCCGGTTGTGGGGCGCTCGGTGTCAGAACGAACAACAGCACCAAGAGCCCCGCGGTGACCGCCGCGATCAGGGCACAAGCCACCCATGGTCGCCAGCTCTGTAACCCCGGGTCGGCCGGGACGTCCGGGTCCTCGGTTCCGAAGGCCTCAAGACGGCCGGCCAGCTCCGGAGCGTCCTCGCTGAGTTGTTTCTCGATCTCGGCGAGAATCCTGCGTTCGTGTTCTCTCAGGGACATGGCACCCTCCTCAGCCGCCGGGGGAAGGACTGTGTCGTCGCCGGGTGCTAACAGTCTCCCCCAGGCGGGCCGCCCTTATCCAAGCGTCCACAGGATTTTCCTGGTCCCTTTTCATCCGATTCGTGAAATCGGGGCGAGAGGCCCGTTCCCGCGAGGGTCATAGGTCCTGGACCGACGGGGAAGGAGGTCCTCAACCGGGGTAGCACTCGACCTCGGTGGCCTTGACGCCGGCCCAGACCTCTTCGCCCCGGGCGAGCCCGAGTTCGGCCAGGGCCGCCGGGGTGATGTCGGCCGCCAGGGACAGCCTGCCCTCCAGGTGCACCCGCACCTGGTCGCCGAATCGTTCGATCCCCTCCACCCGTAGCCGCCACATGTTGCGCGGGCTGCCGTGCGGGTGCTCCTGGTACAGGGCCACAGAGCGCGGCGGAAAGGCCACCAGGACGGGCCCGTGGCGCGCCTCACGGGTCTCCACCCTGGGAGGTTCTCCCCCACCGTCCGTGTCCAGGGTGACGGTGCTCTCCCGCGCCCGGCCCCGGAACAGGTTGAGCCCCACCAGTCGGGCGACGTATGTGGTGCGGGGGCGGCGCGCCACCTCGGCCGGAGTGCCCTCCTGCACCAACCGGCCCTCCTCGATGACGGCGATGTGATCGGCCAGCACCATGGCGTCGAGCGGGTCGTGGGTGACCAGGACCGTCACCCCCTCGAACTCCTCCAGCAGGCGCCTCAGGCGTGAGCGCACCGCCACCCGGGTGCTGGCGTCCAAGGCGGCCATGGGTTCGTCCATCAGCAGCATGCCGGGACGCACCGCCAGGGCACGGGCCAGGGCGACCCGTTGGGACTGGCCACCGGACAGTCGCCGGGGTCGGGAAGCGATGTGGTCGGCCAGGTCCATGTGCTCCAGCAGCGCGCGAGCGTGTTCGCGGGCCTCGACGCGCCCCACGCCCTGGCAACGCGGCCCGAAGGCGACGTTGTCGAGAGCGCTCATGTGCGGGAACAGCAGGTAGTCCTGGAAGACCATGCCGATGGGGCGGTGTTCGACGGCCGTGGCGGTGTGGTCGTCGCCGTTCAGGCGGATGTGCCCGCCGGTGAGCGAGACCAGACCGGCCAGGGCGCGCAGGGCCGAGGACTTCCCCGCCCCGTTGGGTCCCAACAGCGCCAGGACGCGTCCGGGCGGGCAGGAGAGGTGGACGTCCAGGTCGAACGAACCTCGGGTCAGTCGCAGGTCGGCGTCCAGGCCCGGACGCGGAACGGGATCGGGTTCGGTCGGGGTGCGGGTGACCGGGGCGGCCATCAGGAGTTCACCCACCTCTCGCGCAGGGTGGCCAGGACGGCCAGGGAGACCAGGAGCAGGACCAGACTGAGCACGATGGCGGCCTCGGGATCGCGTTGCATGGCCATGTAGACGGCCAGCGGCATGGTCTGGGTGGTTCCGGGGAAGTTCCCGGCGAAGGTGATGGTGGCACCGAACTCGCCCAGGGCGCGCGCCCAGCACAGGATCGCGCCCGCGCCGATGCCCGGCAGCACCATGGGCAGGGTGACACGGGTGAAGACGGTGACGCGGCTCGCACCCAGGGTGGCGGCGGCCTCCTCATAGCGTCGGTCGGCGCCGCGCAACGCCCCTTCGACACTGATCACCAGGAAGGGCATGGCCACGAACACCTGGGCGATGACCACGGCGGCGGGGGTGAAGGGCAGGGTGAGTCCGAACCAGGCGTCCAGGTATCGTCCGACCAGCCCGTTGCGGCCCAGGACGAGAAGCAGGGCCACACCTCCGACCACCGGTGGGATGACCAGGGGGATGGTGACCAGTGCGCGCGCGAAGCGACGGCCCGGAAACTCTGTGCGCGCCAGCAGCCAGGCCAACGGGACGCCGAAGATCAGGGAGACGAGGGTGGCCACCGTGGCGGTGGACAGCGACAGCCACAGGGCGGCCAGTACCTCGGGCTCGGTGACGCGCCGGACCATGGTAGACCAGGGCGCGCGCACGAGCAGCCCGGCGAAGGGCAGGATCAGGAACGCCAGGCCGGTCAGGGCAGGAAGGACAAGGATCCAGGGCACCCGCCCCGACCGGGTGCGCGGGGCGCGCCGGTCGGGGCGGGGCGTGAGGGCGGTCATGGCGTGCCGAACCCCGCGTCCCGCAGGACGGGGGCACCCTCGGTGGTGACGAAGTCGACCCAGACGGCGGCCAGGTCGGGGTCGCCCGAGGCGGAGAGAACACCGATCGGATAGTCGTTGATCGCCTCCTCGGACTCGGGAAAGTCCAGGCCTCGCACGCGGTCCCCGGCGGAGATGACGTCGGTGGCGTAGACCAGACCGGCGTCCACCTCCCCCAGTTCGACCTTGGTCAGGACGGCCCGCACGTCCTCTTCGAGGGTGACCGGGGTGATGTCCAGGTCGGCGGCCTCCAGCGCGGTCGCGGTGGCGGAACCACAGGGCACCTCCTCCGAACAGAAGGCCACGTCGACGTCGTCCTCGGCCAGGTCGTCAAGGCTCTCGACGTCGGCGGGGTTGTCCGGCGGCACGGCGATCCGCAGGTTGTTGGTGGCGAAGATCCGACCACCCTCACCGTTCTCGGCGGCCCAGTCGGCGTCCAGGCCCTCGCCGGCCACGACCTGGTCCATCGTGTCGGTGTTGGCGGCGGCGAACACGTCGGCGGGTGCGCCGGAGTCGATCTGTTGGGCGAGCTCGCTGCTACCGGCGAAGTTGAAGGTGACCTCCACCCTCGGATTCTCCTTCTCGAAGGAGGCGGCGATCTCCTCGAACACGTCGATGAGGGACGCGGCGGCGAAGACGGTGAGTTCACCACCGGGGGCGGCGCCGTCGGCCCCTCCCCCGGCCCCTTCGTCGGTGTCGGTGGTCCCACCCGAGCAGGCGGTCAGTGCCAGGACGAGTGCGAACGTGGCCGCGGTCGGCCCTTGGGCGACACGCCTCGCACGGGGGGCGCGGGTGGTGGACTCACGCATGGTGTTCTCCGCTGGTCTCGACGACGACGTTGGTGGACTTGACGACGGCGGTGGCCACGCTCCCGACCTCCAGGCCGAGTTCGTCGGCGGCCTCACGGCTCATCAGGGAGACCACCCGGTGCGGTCCGGCCTGGAGTTCGACGGCGGCCATCACCTGGTCGCGGACCACACTGGTCACCAGTCCCCGGAAGCGGTTGCGGGCGGAGGAGACGCGACGGCCGGGGTCATCATCGGCGCCGGCCCGCATGAAGGAGGCGAGTTCGGCCCCGTCGAGGTTGCGGCGTCCGGTGGCGTCGCGTTCGGCGGCCAGTTTCCCCGAGTCGACCCAACGTCGGACGGTGTCGGCGCTGACCCCGAGAAGCTCGGCGGCCTCACTGATCTGGAAGGTGGGCATACGAAGAACCTACTAGTCGCATAAGCAAGGGCGAAATGGAGATTCCGCTAGCAGATCATAACTTTTCACTCGTTCTTCTGGGGCATGAACCGATTCCGCGCACATGAGAGGGGCCCGTCCCCCGGAAGGGGAACGGGCCCGTCGTGTGTTCCGACGACCGGATCAGCTGCGCACGTCGGCGACCTCGCCGACCGGGCCCTCGGCACGGTAGTCGTCCAGCGCGGTGACCACGTAACCGGCACCGTCCTCCATGGGATCGGTGTCGGTCAGGGTCGACCCACCGGTCATGCCGACCAGGTTGTCCGCGGTCAGCGCCGTGCAGTAGGCGTCCTCATCCCCGGACTCCAGAGCCTGGACGGCCTCGGCCGACAGTCGGTACAGGGCGTAGAAGCGGGCGTCCTCGATCTCGCCCCACTCCACCTCGACGCCGCGATCGACGTTCTGCGCGGTCACGTCGTCGACCGCGCCGACCAGGGGCTCATCGCCCTCGGGGTTCTCGATCACCGGTGGCAGGGCGGCGTTGGCGTAGTGGCCGTCGAGCAGGTGGTCGACCACGTCGCCGTTCTCGCGCAGGTTCTTGATGGAGAAGTAGATGTCACCGGAGACCTCGTCGAGTTCACCGGAGTAATCGAGTTGGTTGCTCAGGGCGTCGTCGCCGGTCCAACCGTCCTCACCCAACCGGTAGGCGCCCTGGCCGACGTACAGGTCGACGTCGGTGCCCTCGACCTCGTTCGACCACCAGTCGGTCATCGCCTCGTAGTCGGCGGTCTCGAAGCCGCGCTCCCAGTAGAGCTGGGGGGCGATGTAGTCGACGGTGCCCTCCTCGATCCAGGTGCGGGTGTCGGCGTACTGGGCGTCGTAGGACTGCAGTCCGGAGCTGGGCGAGCCGGAGGAGTCGGTGCTGTCGTTGCGCCAGATGCCGAACGGGGAGACACCGAAGCTCACCCAGGGCTTGCTCTCCTGGATCCTTCCGTGCACGTCCCGCATGAGCTGGTCGACGTTGTCGCGCCGCCAGTCCCCACGGTCGTCGAAGTCGCCCCCGTGGGCCTCCCAGCTGGCGTCGTCGTCGAAGGTCGCGCCCTCCTGCGGATAGGGGTAGAAGAAGTCGTCGAAGTGCATGCCGTCGACGTCGTAGCGGTCGACGACGTCCATGATGACCTCGGTGACCCACTCGCGGACCTCGGGGTTGCCCGGGTCGACGTAGGCCTCGGTGCCGAAGTCCACCAGCCACTCGGGGTTCTGCTTGACCGGGTGGTCGTCGGCGAGGTTCTCCACGTCCGGGTCCTGCAGGCCCACGCGGTAGGGGTTGAACCAGGCGTGCAGCTCCAGACCGCGCTCGTGCGCCTCCTCGACCGCGTATTCCAGCGGGTCGTAGCCGGGGTCGCCGCCCTGTTCACCGGTGAGGTAGCGGGCCCACGGCTCCAGTTCGGAGTCGTAGACGGCGTCGGCGGTGGGGCGGGCGTGCAGGAAGACGGCGTTGAGGCCCATCTCCACCGAGTCGTCGAGCCAGGCGTCCAGTTCGGCCTTTTGTTCCTCGGCCGACAGGCCGGGCTCGGAGGGCCAGTCGATGTTGCGCACGGTGGTCAGCCACGCTCCGCGCATCTGACGCTTGTCGTCGTGGGCCTGGCAGGAGACGGGGGCCGCGATGCCCTCGCCGCCCGGCTCGGGGGCATCGTCGGAGGAGGGGCCCTGGCCGTTGGCGGAGCAGCCCGCCAGCAGCACGGTGGCCGTGGCCGCGATCGCCGCCCACCGTCCCCCGGCGCGCGGCTTGGTCAGGGCCCGTGCCATGGATCGCATCAAGTTCTCCTTCGGGGATGTCCGCGCGTCGCCGTTCGGCCTGGCGCCACGCCGGGACCCAGATTAGGGCAAGATGTCAAGTTTCGGATACGATTCGGCCAATGTGTGGATAACATCGCACAGGACGTACCACGGGAATGTCGTCCCAGGTCAATGGAGCACCCCGAGGACGGACGCCCGGACGTGCCCGCTCCCCGGGCGAGGTTCTAGACTCGGGTCCCGTGAACGCAGTGCAGAGCCCACCCGAACTCTTCGTCCATACCGTCCCGTTGCGCGACCACGTCGGCGACCTGATCGACCGGCTGCCGGAGGGGACACCACTGGCCTGGTTGAACGGAGACGACGGCCTCGTCGCGTGGGGTCGGGCGGCACGCTTCGAACCCGAGGTCGCCCCCGAGGGCACCGCCCCCACCGACAACTCCCGCATCGGGCAGGCGGCCCGATGGTTCGCCGACCTACTGGACAACGCCCGGGTCGAGGACGAGGTGGGGCTGCCCGGCACCGGCGCGGTCACCTTCGGCACGTTCACCTTCGCGCCCACCTCCGCCGGTTCGGCGCTCGTGGTGCCCAGAGTGCTCATCGGCAGACGCGGTGACCGCACCTGGTTGACCACCATCGGCGACGAGCCGGGCGAACACCCCGAGCAAACACTGCGCACGGTCACCGAACCACGCCCCGTGGGCTCCCTGAAATGGAGACCCGGGTCCCTCACCCCGCAACGGTGGAAGGACGTGATCACCTCGACGGTCACGCGCATCAAGGCCGGCGAACTCGAAAAGGCCGTCCTGGCCCGCGACGCCCACGCCGAGGCCGAAGCGCCCTTGGACGTGCGCATGCTGCTGAAGCGCCTGCACGCCCGCTTCCCCGACTGCTTCACCTTCTCCGTCGACGGCATGGTCGGGGCGACCCCCGAACTCCTGCTGCGGGTGGAGGGTAGTGAGTTCGATTCCCTGGTGCTGGCCGGTACCCGCCCGCGCGGAGATGACGAGGGATCCGACCTGCGTCTGGGTCAGGAGATGATGACCTCCGCCAAGGACGTGGAGGAACACGCCTTCGCCGTGGACTCACTGCGCGCCTCCATGGAGCCGCTCACCCAGGAACTCACCGTCCCGGACCGGCCGCACCTTCTCAAGCTCGCCAACGTCCAGCACCTGGCCACCAGTGCCCACGCGCGTCTGGCGCCCGGGGTGTCGGCCCTGGACGCCGTGGCGGCGCTGCACCCGACCGCCGCCGTGGGCGGTACCCCCACCGAGGCCGCCATGCGGCTGATCGCCCGGACCGAGGGCATGGATCGTGGCGGATACGCAGGCCCCGTGGGCTGGCTGGACGGAACGGGCAACGCCGAGTGGGGCATCGCCCTGCGCAGCGCACGCGTGGACGGGGCGAGCGCACGCCTGTACGCGGGCGGTGGGATCGTCGCCGGGTCCGACCCCGAGTCCGAACTCGCCGAGACCGAGGCCAAGTTCCGTGTGATGCGCGAGGCCCTCACCGACCCTGGGACGTGAACCGGCCCCGGTCCTCCCCCACGACGGAGAGACCGGGGCCGGTGGTCGGTGTCGGTTACGCACCGCCGCTGGGGCGCCGCGCAGCAGGGTAGGTGTTCGCGGAACACGCCCTAACGCTTCGTCCCACCCGTCGCCCGCCACCACCCTCAACGGACGCCTTCGGCACAGCCGTTTCGGGTGCTCGGGCGGGTGTCAGTTACCGACGTCGCGGCCGCCCTTGTGCCAGGCGCACACCACCGACGGGCGCGGGAAGTCGCCGTCGGGCCAGACACTGGTGGGCTCCTCGACGGTGCCGTTCTCACCCGGGTGTTGCGGGGCGAGGAACACCGTCTTCTGGTCCTGGGAGATGAGCGGACCACAGGTCTCGGCCTCGACCGGGACGGTGGCGAAGGTCCGCAGCTCACCGCGGAAGCGACCCTCGACCGGCATCACGTGCAGGGCGTCGTTGGTCTGCAGGGTGCCCGGCTGACCATCGGTGGAGATCCACAGGTTTCCGTGCTTGTCGAACGCCAGGTTGTCGGGGGCCGAGATCGCCATGACCTTGGACTTGTCGAAACCGGCGTAGTACGTGGAGTCGTCCTCCGGGTCGCCGCACACCAGGGGCACGACCCAGGTGAACGTGGTGGCCGCGGAGTCGGCGCCGTCCTCGATGATCTCCAGGACGTGACCGAACTTGTTGGGGCCGCGGGGGTTGGGCTCGTCGGCCTGACCCGGTTCGCGGGAGGTGTTGTTGGTCAGCGCACAGTACACCTTGCCGGTGACGGGGCTGGGCTCGACGTCCTCGGGACGGTCCATCTTGGTGGCGCCGACCTTGTCCGCGGCCAGGCGGGTGAAGATGAGCACCTCGGCCACGGAGAACCCGTCGACGAAGCTCTCGGAGTCGGTGCACAGCGCGGTCCACTCGCCGGTGCCGTCGAACTCTCCGTCGGAGGGCAGCGTGCCGGTGCCGTCGATCTCCTCGGCGGGGCTGTTGCCCTCCAGCCGCGCCACGTAGAGCGTGCCGCTGTCCAGCAGCGTCATGTTGTGCTTGTGCGAGCCCTCGACGTACTTCTTGTCGCTGACGAACTTGTACAGGTAGTCGAAGCGCTCGTCATCGCCCATGTAGGCGGCCACCCGGCCGTCCTCGGTGATGTTGACGTTGGCGCCCTCGTGCTTGAAGCGGCCCAGCATGGTGCGCTTGACCGGGGTGGAGTCGGGGTCGTGCGGGTCGATCTCCACGATGTACCCGAAGCGGTGGGCCTCGTTGGGGTGCTCGGCCAGGTCGAAGCGCTCGTCCACCCGGTCCCAGCGGCGACCGGAGTAGTCACTGGAAAAGCCGTAACGGGCGTAGGACTCGGTGTCGGGGGCGCCAACGAAGTACTGGTTGAAGTTCTCCTCGCCGCTGAGGACGGTGCCCCAGGGCGTCATTCCGCCGGCGCAGTTGTTGAGCATGCCCAGCACGTTCACGCCCTCGGGGTCGGCGTCGGTGCGCAGCAGCTCGTGCCCGGCCGCCGGACCCGCCACCCTGAACGAGGTCTGATCGGTGATACGACGGTTGAAGGGACGCTCGCCCTCGGTGATCAGCTTCCACTGACCGGTGCCGTCGACCCGCTCCAACTCCACCACGGAACCGCCGTGCGCGGCCATCGCGATCTTGATCCACTCCGGGTCGGCCGACTCACCGTCAGTGTACCCGGCGAACATGATCTCTTCGTTGGTGTACTCGTGGTTGACCCACAGCAGACCGTGGTCGTCGTCCAGGGTGAAGAAACCGACGTAGTCGCAGTTGTAGCCGAACTGCCGGGCCTGCGCCTGAGCGGTCTGGTTCGCGAAGTCGAACTCGGGGGCATCGGGAAGCACCGGGTCGCCCCAGCGGACTATGACGTGGTGGTCGTAGCCCTCGGGGACGGTGATCTCGTCACGGTTGTTGGGCAGCACGGTCTTGAACGTGGGGCGCGGCGCGGGATGCGGGCGGTTCGGTCCGCGGTCCGCCGCGGCCGGGCTCAGGGCGGCCACGCCCAGGGAGCCCGCGCCGGCACCGACCAGTGCCCCCTTCAGGGCGGAACGGCGGGACAGTACGCCCTGGAAGATGTCGCCGAAGTAGGCGTTTTCGCTCTTGTTGGGGGCGGGGTGGAAGCAGGCGTTGCCACAGCGGTACAGGCACGTCTTCGCGGATCGACCACCGCCGACACCGCCGATGAGCGGCAACAGACGGCGGCGGGGCGCGGATTCGGGCACGCGTTCTCCTCGGAATGGGTAACTGCTCCGCGGTCCCGAGGGGGCTTGCGGGGCTCCGCTCGGGGGTGCGGAGTGGTGCGGGCAGTGGGTCCTGCCGGTCGTTATCGACCTTGGCCGAGGTTCCACACGTTCGGGTGAAACCGGTGTGAACGCCCCTACAACTCCTCTACACGGCTGAGGTCATCCCACATAGAGCAGTAGTACGAACACCCACGGTCGGACCTCGTGGTGATCCTCGCCTACCCGTTCCGCCACGTCCACATGCCTCGCCCAGGTGGGCAGGGTCACGATCCGGTCATCCCGTCGAGTTCGTCCGCCATGCCCTCGGCGTCGGGGCCGTCGACCGCGCAAAGGAACTCCGGCTTCGCGGCCGGGGTCATCCCGTGCCCGTTCTCGTTCGCCCGGGGCGAGGCCGGCCCGCTCAATCGAAGAGCCGCCCGATCAACGCCCCCTGGCCGGACCGCCACACGTGCGCGGCGGAGAGGGGAACCCAAAAGCACTCGAACCTGATGGGTTCGCCCACTCCGTCGTCCTCCTCGGCCGAGGACCAACGTTCCGGGACCGGGCCGTCCACCGCCGGTTCGAAGACATGGCGGCGCTGGACCTCGAACCGGTAGGGGTGAGTTCGTACTCCACCACGCCGAGCGGGCGCACCACGCGCAGCCCGTCCAGACCGGTCTCTTCTCTCAGGCCTCGCGCAACGCCGCCGCCTCGGGGGCCTCCCCCGGCCGAACCTCCCCGCGGGGACCTGAAGACCCACATCCTCGGGGCGTGGTCCACGTGCCGGAACACCAACAGGTGTCCCTCCCGCGCTACGCAGCACAACGCCTTGTCCCGGACCATCCGTTCGCCCACTCGGCGACCCGGGCGTGTTTCGTCCTGGAGTGGGCTGTTCTGTCCTGTGGTCACACCTGGCTCCTTCGTTCGCCGTCCTCGATGAGGAACCCGAGTGCGTAGGCAGGACCGTTTCCCGTGTGCCACCCTCAGGGAACATCCATCGGTAACGCACCATGGCCCGGATGGGGAAATCGCCGAAAGCACCACGGCAAGGTGATGAGGATGGCTACCGTGAGCAACGAGAACGATCCGACCACCGAAGGCAGTCACGTGTCCGCTCCGACAGTCTCCCCGCAACGAGAGTCAGAGGTCACCGACGGCGTGGTCATCCCCATGCCCCCACAGGACGGTTTCACCGCCGAGGACCTCGACCGCATCCCGGATCTTCCGCCGCACACCGAACTCATCGACGGAAACCTGGTGCTGGTGAGCCCGCAGAAGCTGTTCCACATGCTCGTCCTCGAACTATTGGGGGACGCACTGAAAGCACACGCACCTGGAGACCTGCGTCTGGCGAGAGAGTTCTCGGTCAAACTCGACGAACGGCAACGGCCGGAGCCGGATCTGATGCTGGTGCGAGCAAACGCTTTCCGGGAACTGGACCAAACGTGGTTTCCGCCGGAGGTCGTCGAACTGGCGGTGGAGGTGGTCTCCCCGGAATCGGAGATCAGGGACCGGGAGCGCAAACCCCAGCTCTACGCCCGTGCCGGTGTCCGATTCTTCTGGCGGATCGAACGGGATGGGAACGACGCCGTGCTCTACGAGTACGAGAAGGACCCGGCCTCTCCCTCCGGTGGCTACGGCAGGCCGACCATCCACCGGGGAACCCTCAAGACCTCCGTCCCGGTGAAGTTGGAGTTCGACCTGACGGACATCCTGCACCGTTGACCCAAGTGACGAAGGGGAGACATCGACCTCCGATGTCTCCCCTTCGTCACGTCGCCCCGACCCGGGTCAGAACGTCCCGGCCACAGCGGTGTCGACGGCGTCCTGCAGCCGGCGGCGCAGGGCCGCGCTACCGGCGCGTTCGGTGCACACCTCGATGATTCGCAGGCTCTCGCCCAGAAGGGCCTTGGGCAGGTCGGTGGCCCACTCCACCCGGGTGTAGGGCAGGTCCGACAGGGCGGCCACCCTCTCCATGGACACCCCGTGCGGGGTGCCGAACACTCTCTCGAAGTCCGGATGGCCGGCCTGTTCGAGACCGGAGAAGATTCCGCCGCCGTCGTTGTTGACCACCACGATCGCCAGGTCCGGGCGCGGCTCACCGGGGCCGATGATCAACCCGTTCTGGTCGTGCAGCAGCGCCAGGTCGCCGAGCAGGGCGTAGGTTTGCCCCTCCCCCTCGCTCTGATGGGCCAGCGCGGCACCGATGGCCGTGGACACCGTCCCATCGATGCCGCTCACGCCCCGGTTGCCCACCAGACGCACCCCGCAACGGGGGTGCATGGTGGCGTCCAGGTCGCGGATGGGCATGCTGGAGCCGGCGAACAACAGCGAACCCGCGCTCATCTGCGAGGCGAGGTCACGGGCCAGACGCGGCTCGGTCAGGGTCTCCTCGGCGTCCAGTACCCCGTCGACGGCCGCGCGGGCGGCGGCCTCGGCGCGTTCCCAGGAACGCGACCAGTCGGTGCACGCCGACTCGTCCCGGTTCGGTCCGTTGGGCGGGGCGACCGCGGCGACCACGTCGGTGGCGGTACGGGCGGGGTCGGAGAAGTCGTTGAGCATGCTCGCCGCGGGGTCACCGACCGTGGCGGCGGTGACCACCACGTGCCGTTCCGCGCGGCGGAGGTAGGCGAGGATCTGCCGGGAAAGGTTGGGTTTTCCCACGCTCACCACGAGTTCGGGGGTGTGGGCGTCGGCGAAACCCGGCACGGCCAGCAGTTGCCGGTAGGTGGAGACCGCGCCCGAGCGGCGGGCGTTGGAGGTGGGTTCGGCCAGCAGCGGCCATCCGGTCAGTTCCGACAGCGCCAGGAACGGCACCGGGTCGTAGTCGCCGTCGCCGCAGACGATGACGCCGCGTTCGACGTCGGGCAATACGTAGGGCGCGGGTTCGGTACGCGGGCCGGGCCGTGAGATCCAGGGGCGACCGTCGGCGCGTCCGTCCAAGGGCTCGGTCCACTCAGGGCCGCCACCGGTGGGCTGATCGGGGGTGAGGGGGTCGCGGAAGGCTACGTTGAGGTGGACGGGTCCGGGGCGTCCGCCCTGGGCCGCGGCCCAGGCACGACCGCTCAGCGAACGCCAGTAGGCGACCATGCCCGGCGCGTGGTCGGGGGTTCCGACCTCGGCGAACATGCGCACCGCACCGCCGTACAGACCGATCTGGTCCACCGTCTGGTTGGCGCCGGTGCCGCGCAGTTCCGGGGGCCGGTCGGCGGTCAGCACCAGCAGCGGCACCCCGCTCTCGTCGGCCTCCATCACCGCCGGGTGGAAGTTGGCGGCCGCGGTGCCGGAGGTGCACACCACCGCCACCGGGCGCCGGGAGGCCCGGGCCAGCCCCAAGGCGAGGAAGGACGCGGAACGTTCGTCCACGCGCACGTGGACACGGATCCCGGGGTGCGCGACCAGCGCCAACGCCAGAGGGGTCGAGCGCGACCCGGGCGCGACGACGGCCTCGGCCAGTCCGCAGCGGGCCAGTTCGTCGACGAGGACCCGCGCCAAGGCGGTAGACGGATTCATGCAAAGTCTTTCGTTCGTCGAGGTGTCGACCCAGTATCACCGCGCGACCGGACCGCATCGCACGGCGCCCCGTATCCGTGACGGCCACGCTCCCACGCGCGTGTGCGTCGCCGGGGCCGCTTCCAGTGAACCCCGTTCGGGCGCTCCCTGCGACCGAACCCGGCTGTGATCTCATGCCCATCCGGCCGGCCACGCCCGGCGCGTTGACGGTAAGCACAGGTCGAAACGGGGGCGAATCGCGCTCTCCAGGTTCTCAGGGTGTCTCCGCCTCGGCCGCGTTCCGGGCGCGTTCCCGCCAGGCCGAGGCGTCGACCTCCACCCGGGAAAGCGCTTCCTCGTCCACCGTGACCGGCCGGACCGGCAAAAAGCCGTCGACCGGCAGGAGGGGGTCGGTGGTGACGTCGGCGGTCAGCATCTGCATGGTCGCCAGCCCGCAGGCGTAGGGCAGTTCGGGCAGGGCGGCGGCCAGAGCCACACCCGCGGCCAACCCCACCGAACTCTCCACGGCACTGGAGACCACGACCGGCAGGCCACAGGACTCGGCCACCCGTAGCGCGGCCCGCACCCCGCCCAGGGGTTGGACCTTGAGCACAACGATGTCGGCGGCCTCGGCGGCGCGCACCCGAAACGGGTCCTCGGCTCGACGGACGGACTCGTCGGCCGCCACCGGCACGTCCACCCTGCGGCGGACCGCACCCAGTTCCTCAAGGGAGGCGCAGGGCTGTTCGACGTACTCCAGGTCGAAGCGGTCCAGTTCGCGGACCATCCGAACGGCGGTGTCCACGTCCCAGGCACCGTTGGCGTCGATCCGTACCCGGCCGGAGGGGCCGATGGCCGAACGCACCGCCTCCACCCGGGCGATGTCCTCGCCCAGGTCCTGGCCCTTCTCGGCGACCTTCACCTTGGCCGTGGAGCACCCTCCCGCGGTCACGATCGCCGCGGCGCGTTCGGGGTCCACCGCGGGCACGGTGACGTTGACCGGGACCCGGTCGCGCACGGGTTCGGGCCACCCCTGGTGGGACGCCTCACGGCAGGCCGCCCACCAACGGGAGGCCTCGCGCGGCCCGTACTCGGCGAAGGGCGAGAACTCGCCCCACCCGGCGGGCCCGTGCACGAGCAGCCCCTCTCGTACGGTGATACCGCGGAAACGATTGCGCAGACCGATCGCGAAGGCCCGCCCCCGAACGGGCTCCCCCACCTGGCCGACCGTCCCGTCCCCATCGATCACGCAGCTCACCGCTCCTGCTTCTCCCTCACACGGAAATCTTTGGCGCACACCCGAACCGGAGAGGTTCGCAGGCCCCGGTGTCCGCAGGTCGATCCTTCGCATTCTGTCAGGCGGACCGAGGAACACGGGCACGGACCCGACTCCGACGATCCGGACCGCCCCGCAACCCGGACTACCCTGGGGCACCGTGGCAGCAGTCGAAGAACACCGGTCCCCGTCCCCTCGCACGCAGGACGGACGTCCCCTCCAGGCCGTACGCGGTCTGTCCCCCGAGCGTTTGGAGGCGATGCTCGTCGAGGCCTTGGACGGCACGGGGCCGGCCCTGCTGCCCATCCCCGACGGCACCCCCGACACTCGTGTCACCGAACTCCTCGTCTCCATGCGCCCCTCGTCACTGCGCGCCCCGGAGGGGGTCGTCCCCCTCGACGACGGTGTCGCGGTGGGACCGGACGCGGCGTTGGTCATCACCACCTCGGGTTCCACCGGCGCCCCCAAGGGGGTGGAGCTGTCCGCGACCGCGCTGCGGACGTCGGCCCGTGCCTCCGTGGCCCGAATCGGCGCCGCCCCCGGTGATACCTGGCTGTGCGTGTTGCCGGCCGGACACATCTCCGGAGTGCAGGTGATGACGCGCGCCTACGTCACCGGGACCCGTGCCGTGCACGCCCCCTTCGACGTGGACGGTGTCCTCGAAGCGGCCGAGAGGCTGCGCCCCCACGTCTCCCTGGTCCCCACCCAGCTGCGTCGGCTCCTCGCGGCAGGCGGCGACCTGTCGCTGTTCGGCACGATCCTGCTCGGCGGCGCGGCGGCCGAACCCGACCTGTTGGAGCGCGCCCACGCCGCGGGGGGTCGCGTGATCACCACCTACGGCATGAGCGAGACCTGCGGCGGGTGTGTCTACGACGGTGTCCCCTTGGACGGGGTCCGGGTACACGTCGACGCGGAGGAGGACGGCGCCCCCGGGCGGATCCTGCTGGGCGGTCCGACCCTGTTGACCGGCTACCGCATGCCCCCGGAGACGGTGGTGGACCCGGGCGTCCTGGCCGACGACGGCACCGGGCGACGACTGCGCACCAACGACCTGGGGCGGTTCGGGCCCGACGGTCGACTCCAGGTGTTGGGCCGCGTGGACGAGGTGATCAACACCGGCGGGCACAAGGTGGTCCCCGGCCAGGTCAACACCATCCTGAGCGAACATCCGAAGGTCGCCGAGTCGGTGGTGGTGGGCCGCCCCGACCCCGAATGGGGCGAACGGGTGTGCGCGGTCGTGGTCCCGGTCGATCCCGCCGACCCGCCCCTGCTGGACGAACTGCGCTCCCACGTGCGCGAGCGGCTGCCGGCCTACGCCGCGCCTCGGGAGTTGGACGTGCGCGCGAAGCTGCCGATGCTCGCCTCCGGAAAACCGGACCTGGTGGCGCTGCGCCGCCCCGCGTCCTGATCGGGCCCTCCCGACCGAGGTTTTCCGTCCCGGTCGGCATCGCGCCAGGAGCTGCGGGAATTCGGCCCGTACGCAGCGGCGTTACCGGTAGTACCCGAACCCATGGGACCCTGGCCGCGGCGGGCGCCGTCCCCGGCACCTCGATCACCCGCCGGCCCGGGTTGTTCCGGGAGCGCACGCGGTGTTTCCACCCTTTCGACCACGATCGATCCAGATCGGAACCGAAAAGGTGGGGAACTTCCCAAAGCTCCCCGACGTCTATCCGAGTATCCGAGATCTTCGGCCCCCGTTCCGTAGGAGGTCCGCAGTTGGCGGCAGCCATCGGCTCATCCGCACGCGTTCGCGCGGCCTCCCCCATGTCGGGACGATCCCGCCTCGGGGTTCCCGAAGGCCGACATGACGGCGTCTCCACTACCCGCACTCGCCCGACCCCCGCCACTCATGGCCCGGTGATCTATACCACCATCCTCGATATCCAATCGAGACAGGGAACATTTGACTCGCCGACACGTTGGACATATTGGCGCGTCCAGTCGGCGGTGATCCTCCGCCACGTGCCATACGTCTTGGAAGGGAGGGATGTGCCCCTATGACGAGCACCGCCCTAGCAGCCTCCGGCCACTCGGCCCAGGCCCCCGATGGCGCAGCTCCGAAACCGGCCCCCGAGGCCGGCGCGGCCCTGACCGACCTGATCGCCCAGGGACGTGCTCAGGGACACCTGTCCCTCTCCGAACTACGTACCGCTTTCTCCGCGGCCGGAGTCACCTCCAGTGACGGCCGCTCCATCCTGCGTGAACTCACCGACCACGGGGTCCGGCTCGCCGACGGGGGCGAGGAGTCCGTGAAGGTGGCCGAACCTGACGCCGAGGACGACGTGCTGGAAAACACTCTCATCGCGACGGTGCCCGACACCGACGAGGCACCCAAGACCGCATCCGGCAAGGTCGCGGCGCGAAAGGGTCCCTCCACCCGAAGGAAGACCCGCACCACGCGACGCACCAAGAAGACCGAGACCTCTCAGGCCTCCATCGACCCGGAGACCGGTGAGGCCGACCTCGACGACCAGTCGCCCGCCATGGGCGACTCGGTCCACACCTACCTGAAGGCGATCGGGCGGCGGCAGCTGCTCACCGCCGAGCAGGAGGTGGACCTGGCCAAGCGTGTCGAGGCCGGACTCTACGCCGAGTACCGGCTCGGTCAGCACGGCGAGATCGACGAGTCCTTCACCAGGGCCGACGTCGAGCGCGAGGAACTCGAATGGGTGGCCGAGGACGGCCGCAAGGCCAAGTCCCACATGCTCGAGGCCAACCTGCGTCTGGTCGTGTCGGTGGCCAAGAAATACAGTGACCGGGGGATGTCGCTGCTGGACGTGGTCCAGGAGGGCAACCTCGGCCTCATCCGCGCGGTGGAGAAGTTCGACTACACCAAGGGCTTCAAGTTCTCCACCTACGCCATGTGGTGGATTCGTCAGGCCATCCAGCGCGGGTTCGCCGACTCCGCGCGCACCATCCGCCTGCCCGTACATGTCCTGGAGCTCCTCAGTAAGGTGAGCCGGCTGGAGCGTGACATGCACCAGGCTCTGGGCCGCGAACCCACGCCCGAGGAGCTGGGTCACGAGCTCGACAAGACCCCGACCCAGATCGAGGAGCTGCTGCGGGTCACCCGACAGCCCATCAGCCTCGACTCGACCATCGGTGAGGACGGCGAGACCCGCATCGGTGACCTGATCGAGGACGTGGACGCCTCGGAGGCCTCCGAGGTGGTCGACCGCCAGCTCATGGCCGACCAGCTGCGCAACGCCCTGTCCGATCTGGAGCCGCGCGAGGCGACCATCATGTCGCTGCGATTCGGGCTGATGGACGGTCGACCGCGCACGCTGGACGAGATCGGCAAACACCTGGGACTGACCCGCGAGCGCATTCGGCAGCTGGAGAAGCAGTCTCTGGCCAAGCTGCGCCACCCGAGCCGGGCCCAGCAGCTGTTGGACTTCGCCAGCTAGGGATCGCGACGGACACGGGGCCGTCCTCCATTTCGGAGGACGGCCCCGTCCGTGTGTGCGGGGCCTTGTACGGCGCGCCGATCACGATCTCGGGGAGAACCCCGAGATCCCCCTGGAATCGACCTCCCGTCTTAACACGGCCCCGTGCGCGGTGGGACCATGGCGAACATGACGAACCACCCTCGGGGGAACAAGGACGAGATCGCCGCCGCCTTACGCGCGAGTCGCGAGCTGGGGCCCGAATACGACGACGCGATCTCCGCTTCCCTGGTGGAACGGGTCGACGACGCCATCGAGGAGCGCGTCGAACATCATGTCGCCCGTCAGATGGGCGCGCAGGAGTCCCGGAAGGGCGTGGCCTCCAACACCGTGCGGATGGTCTTGGCCCTGGTGTGCCTGGGCATCAGCGTTCCGGCCACGGCCATCGCCGCCGCGGTGGCCGGTGGCGCCGGCTCCATCCTCGTGGTGTGGCTGGGCCTGATCGGCTTCTACCTGGTCGCGGTGGCGGGTCTGCGCCGCTGAGGGCCGGGCCGGTATGGGGTGAGAGCGGGCGGGGCGGGGACCATGCCGGTCCCCGCCCCGCCCTGTTCCACTCCCTAGAAGCCGCAGGCCCGCAGGATCATGTCGTGCGTCTCCGCGGTCCACTCCAGGGCGTCCGCCAGTCCGGCCTCGTCCCCGTTGTCCAGCTCCGCCAGAATGGCGTCGACGGCGTCGGCCCGCTCGGTGGCGTCATCGCGCTGGTCGCCGCGGGCGACCTCCTCCAGACGTTCGACGTCGTCCAGGTGGGCGACCAGTTCGTCGGCGTGCTGATCCTGGTAGGACACCCCGTCGACGAGGACGTCCTGCTCGATGCTGGACGCCGCCATGTCGACCGCGGAGATGTTGGCCTGGATGTCGGCGCAGGCCGCGTCGATCTCGGCCCGATCACCCGAACAGGCGCTCAGTGCCAGCGGCAGGGCCAGGGCGCCGGCGACCAGGGACAGAACACGAAGGTTGGTTCGGGGGTGCGACACGGGTGGTGCTCGTTCCTACTCGTGATGTGCGGTGGGGGAAGGATCCGACGGCCGAGCGGGGACCGTGCGGGTCACAGGACGGCGAAGACGATGACCACGGCCAACACCACCACGGCGAACGCCAGGCAGCCGATCGCGGAGGCGATGCCGCCGCCTCGGCGGCGCGGGGCGTAACCGTGTCCGTCGTCGTAGTGGTGCCGGTTTCCGCCGTACCAGCGGCGCCGGTACCCGGAGGACGGCGCGACCACGTAGGCGGGGTTGGACCGGGTCGCCCGTGAGGGTCTGGCGGACCTGGGGGTACGTGCCGGCCGAGCCGGGCGACCGCTCCGGGAGTTGAAACCGCCACCGGAGCGCGCGGCTCCGCCACGGGCCGATCGGCCACTACGTGAGCTGAAGCCGCCACCGGAACGGGAGGAACCACCCGCCCGGCGCCCGCTGAAGCCACCTGAGGAGCGGCTTCCGCCCGAACGACCACCGCCCGAACGACCACCGCCCGAGCGGCCTCCACCCGAACGACCGCCACCGGAGCGTCCTCCCGATGACCGTCCTCCGCCGGATCTCCTGTTCATGGGGCCTCCTTGGGGGATTTTTCTTGCCGGCGCCGTCAGGGGAACGGCGCCACTACGAGATTAGCCTCTGTCTTCGCAGTTCAGGGGGGTGTGAGCGCTTTCGTCCGGTTATGGTCATCACCACTACGCGGTGGAACCACGAGTGCCCGGAATGCGTCGTGCCCGTCGGGGGCTCCACCGAAGCCGACGCCGTCTCCCATCGGGGCGCCTCAACCGTCCAGGGCCGCCCGCAGGATCTCGACGGCCTCGTCATGGTCCAGACCCACCCTGGTGATGACCTCGGCATATACCCGTGCCGCGGCGAGCGCTTCGGCGCGTTGGTCATCGCCGGCCGCCGCCACGAAGGTACCCGAACGGCCGCGTGTCTCCACCACTCCGGCCTGCTCCAGCTCGCGGTAGGCACGGGCGACGGTGTTGACGGCGACCGCGAGTTCTCCGGCCAGGGCCCGTACCGTCGGCAACCGGTATCCGACCGGAAGTTCACCGTTGGCGGCCGCGATCGCGACCAAGGCCCTGATCTGTTCGTAGGGCGGTACCTTCGACACCGGATCAATGCGGATGAAATCCGCCATGTCCCTTTTCGCTCCCTACGTGGATCGCCTGCTCCCGGCCCGGTCTCGACCGGGCACGCCACCCCAACCTATCGCCCACCGATCGACCACTCGGGGCGGCCGCACGGGCCCCGCGTCCACGATCGGGGCGAAGGGCCCGTGCGGGGCGTGGGTCAGACCACGCGGCGCGGCACCCGCTGGATGCCGTGCAGACGGTGGGCCTCGCGTTCGGTGAGCAGACGCTCCGCGACCTGCGTGGCCCGCTTGACCCCGGGGCGGGCCATGCGCTTGCGACGCTGGATGCGGTCGACGTACCCCTTGGGGCCGACGAGGACGCGTTCGTGCGCGTAGGCCGCGCGCATGGCGTCGGTGAGCGCGGTGTCCAGGGCCAATCCGCGGTCACGGAGCTCCTCCACGGGAGCGTTGTGCCGATGAGCCGAATCCAGGGCGTCCTCGGTCTCGGACACGCTCTTGAGAAGCTCGGGCAGTCGGTCGGCCAACTCCTGGTCGCGAGCGAGCCTCTCGCGCGCCTGGGTCCTGTCCTGCTTGGGAACTCGCATCTTGCGCTCTCCATCGGGCGTAACATCGGCGGTCTCGCCGCAACTCTAGAGGTGACGAGGATCATCCCGCGACCCGGGGCGCGGGTCGGTGCGGGCGTTCACCGACCCGACCTGTCACCTTACTCAGTAGATCCCCTCGAGCCCCCGGAGGAACCCGTGGTCAGTAGGAACAACGCAGGGCTCAGCCGCGAGCGCATCATCGTGGAGGCCTTGCACATCATCGCCGGACGTGGCCTGGGCGGCCTGTCCATGCGCCGGCTGGGCGACGCCCTGGAGGTGGAGGCCATGGCGATCTACCATCACTTCCCCAGGGGCAAGGAACAGCTGTTCAACGCCATCGCCGCCTATGTCACCACCGCTCGGGTGGTGAGCGGCCTGACCGAGGGTCAAGGGCCCGAGGAAGAGGAGCTGCCCGCCGCCGGGATCGCCGAGGAGGACCCGGACCGGGTCGAGAACCTGTCGTGGGACCGCCGGATCACGGCGTGGGCCGAGTCCTACCGCACCCGGCTCCTGACCTACTCGGGCGCGATGTCGCTGCTGATGCACCGGGCGCCGTTGACCCTGGCCGAGCAGCGCACCGTCGCCATGTTGGACGCGGCCCTGGAGGAGGCCGGATTGTCCGGAGACGACGTGGCCCGGGGGCGTGACTCCCTCCTCGCGTACTGTCTGGGTTCCGTGGGACACCAGGTGCGCTACGAGGGCCGCGATGACTCCCCCGGTGAGGTCGAGGCCCTGGCCCGCTTCCTCTTCGGTCTGCGAGCGCTTCTGCGAGGGCTCGGCGCCTCCTGACCGATCCGCCTCGCGCCCCTGCCCCACGGCCACTGTCACCGTTCAGCCGGCGACGCGTTGTCGCACGCGTTCGGCGCGCAGCCTGCGGGCCTCGTCGGGGTCCAGGACCGGGGCCGCGGTGAGCAACTGCCGGGTGTAGTCGCTCCGCGGGTTCTCGTAGATGCCGTCGCTGTCGCCCATCTCCACCACCTCGCCCTTGCGCATGACCGCGACGCGGTCACTGACCTGACGCACGACCGCCAGGTCGTGGGCCACGAAGATGTAGGTCAGACCGAAGTCGTCCTGCAACTCCGAGAGCAGACGCAGCACTTGGTCCTGCGTGGACACGTCCAGCGCGGAGACCGGCTCGTCGCAGATGATCAGCTTGGGCTTGAGGATCAGCGCGCGGGCGATGGCGATGCGCTGACGCTGACCACCGGAGAACGCGTGCGGGAACCTGTTGTAGTGCTCGGGCTCCAGGCCCACCCTCTCCAACAGCGACTGGACACGGACGCGGATCTTCTTGCCGTCGCGTTCACCCTGCACCTTCAGGGCGCTGCCGATGCTCTCACCGATGGTCAGCCGCGGGTTCAGCGAGGAGTAGGGGTTCTGGAACACCATCTGGATCTGCTTGCGCAGCGGGCGCATGCGTCGCTCCGGCAGGTGGGTGATGTCGCGTCCCTGGAACTCCACGGTCCCCGCGGTGGGCTCCAACAGACGCATGATCATGCGGGAGAGGGTGCTCTTGCCCGAACCGGACTCACCCACGATGCCCAGGGTCTCGCCCTGGCGCAGCTCGAAGCTCACCCCCTTGACCGCCCAGAAGTCGCTGGAGCGGCCCAACAGTCCCCCGCGGACCTTGAAGCTCTGCGAGAGGTCGCTCACCCGAAGCAGCGGCTCGCCCTTGCCGGCGCCCTCGGTAGCCGAGGAAAAAGCTGGGAAAGCGGTTGCCCCACCGGCCGGTTCCTCGGCCCCCTCCCGCACGGTGCGGGGCGGTTTTCCCCCGCTTTCCCGCTCCTTTCGGTCGGCGCGGTCCCGGGCGCGACGCTGGGCCCGGGAGACCTCCACACGCGGCACCGCGTCCAGCAACGCCTGGGTGTAGGGGTGCTCGGGTTCGGACAGCACGTGGCGCACGTCGCCGCGTTCCACCGCCCGGCCGTGACGCATCACCACGACCTCGTCCACCGAACCGGCCACGACGGCCAGGTCGTGTGAGACGAGAATGAGGCCCATGTTCAGGTCACGGCGCAGCTCGTCGAGCAGGTCCAGGATCTGGGCCTGGACGGTCACGTCCAGCGCGGTGGTGGGTTCGTCGGCCAGCAGCACCTTGGGGTCGCACATCAACCCCATGGCGATGAGGACGCGTTGACGCATGCCGCCGGAGAACTCGTGCGGGTAGGAGTTGATCCGTTTGGCCGGTTCGGGGATGCCGACGCGCTCCAGCGACTCGATCGCCCGCTCGCGCGCCTTCGATCGCGACACCTGTGACCGGTGCACCCGCAACGCCTCGATGAGCTGGTTACCGATCGTGTACTGCGGGTGCAGCGACTGCATCGGGTCCTGGAAGACCATCGCGATGTCGTTGCCGCGCATCCGACGGAGTCGCTTGTCGGAGGCGGCCACCACGTCGTTGCCCACCACCTCGATCCCGCCGGTGATCTCGGCGCGGGTGCCCCGGTGCAGACCCATCAGGGCCAGGGAGGTCACGCTCTTGCCCGAACCCGACTCGCCCACGATGCCCAGCCCTCCTCCGGCCGGGACTTCGAAGGACAATCCGTCCACCGCGCGGACCTCACCGTCCATCGTCGGGAACGTCACCCGCAGGTCGTCCACGCGCACGACCGTGGCGGCGGGAGCGGATTCACTCATGTAGGGCGCCTCTCTTCAGCCGTGGATGCGCACACGCGGGTCGATCAGCGGGTACACCAGGTCCACGATCAGGTTGCAGATGACGATGAAGAACGCGCCGAACAGGGTCACGCCGAGGATCACCGGAAGGTCGCTCTGGGTGATGGCCTGTACGGCGTACCGACCGATGCCGTTCAACGAGAAGACCTGTTCGGTCAGGACCGCGCCGCCCAGGACCAGCCCCAGGTCGAGGCCGAAGATGGTGACGATGGGGGTCAAGGTAGGGCGCAGGGCGTGCTTGAGCACCACCTTGCTCTCGCTCAGCCCCTTGGCCCGGGCCGTGCGGATGTAGTCCTCGCTGAGCGCCTCCAGCATGCCGGCGCGGGTCTGGCGGGCGTACATGGCCGCGTGCAGGAACGCGAGTGTCAGCCAGGGCAGCAGTAGCCCCTGGACCCAGCCGAACGGGTCCTGGGTGAAGGGAACGTACCCGGGGGTCCCGAACAGACCCCAGGAATGCACGAGGAAGGCCAGGGCGAGCAGACCGGTGAAGAAGATCGGCAGCGACACCCCGGCCAGGGCCACCGCCATCGCCAGTCGGTCGAAGAGGCTGCCCTTCCACACCGCGGAGATCACGCCCACCGCGATCCCGCCGACCAGCCAGATGACGCCGGCGCCCAGGGCCAACGACCCGGTCACCGGGAGCCGGGCCAGGATCTCGGGGAAGACCTCCTGGTAGGTCTGGAAGGAGTAACCGAAGCAGGGGGCGGCACACTCGATGGTCTGGCCGCCGAACCGGTACTGGGCTCCGAAGAAGATACCGCGGACGAACTCGCCGAACTGCACGGCGATCGGTTGGTCCAGCCCCAGCCGTTCGATGGTGGCCTGGATGGCCTCCGGGGTGGGAGCCCGCCCCACGTACATGGTGGCGAGTTGTTCGGTGGTGCGGCCCGCCCATCGCGGCACCACGTAGAAGATGGCGAAGGTGACCATGGTGACCACGGCCAAGAGCAGCAGCCCGGCGCCCAGTCGGCGCAGGATGTAGGTCAGCATGGCGCGTGCTTTCTATCGTCGGTACCCGAGCCCCGGGGCCCTGGCCCGGGGCGATGGTGACTCCACCCCCGAAGCCAAACACTAACCCACGGAAACCAGGCGTTCACGGCTAGTGACCGGCGTGTACGCGGGCGCCCGGCATGCCGAGGGCGGCGCCCCTCCAGGAGACCGCCGCCCTCGAACCCGTCACACCGGTCAGTCGGTGTTGCCGGTGCCCAGACTCATGTAGTCGTACATGCTGTAGCCCGCGTGGTAGTACACGTTGGTCAGGTTGGCCGGCCGGTACAGCACCGTACGTTCGAACACCGCCGGCAGGATCGCGGCCTGCTCCATGGCCCGCTCATCGATCTGGGTGTAGATCGAGGCCCTGGCGTCGGGGTCCTCCTCGGAGACGACCTCGTCGAACCACTCGTTGATCTGGTCGTCGTCCAGCTCGGCGATGTTGGAGTTGCCCGCCTCCTGGATGGAGTCACCGTCCAGGATCTTGCTCATGAAGCCGTAACCGCTGGCCCAGTCCGGAGCCCACCCGTAGACGGTCAGACCCAGGTCGTTGTCGTGCACGAAGTCCGGGGAACCCGCCTGGGTGTTGGTGAAGGTGTCGGAGGGGTACTGCTTGATCTCCGTCTCGATGTTCACCCGGGCCAACGCCTGCTGGAGCGCCTCGGCGGTGCTCACGTCGGCGGGGCGGTCGGCGCGAGCGCCGATGGAGGTGGAGAACCCGTCGGGCTGCCCGCACTCCTCCAACTTCTCCTGTGCCATCTCCAGGTCGCCCTTGTTGTCCTCGGACGGGTACAGGTCGATGCTCGGGTCCGCCCCGGGCAAGGACGTGGGCATGATCTGGGTGGCGATGTCACCGCCGGTGTCGCCACCCCAGGCGCGCTGCAGGGCGTCCCGGTCGGCCGCGTACATGATGGCTTCGCGGCAGGCGGGGTCGTTCAGGGGTTCGATGACGGTGTTGACGTTGACGTAGCGCAGGGTGCTGGTCTGCGGGTTGTCGATGTTGTGGCGCTCGGCCTCGTCGGTGATCAGGGTGCCCTTCATGGCCGGGCCCACACCGGTGCCGCCCAGGTCGACGTCGAGTTCGCCGTTGACCAGACGCTGGTCGATCTCGTTCTGGTCGACGCCCAACTGCACCTCGACCCGGTCCGGCAGAGCCTTGCGGATCGGGTCGGTCTCGGGGTCCCACTCCTCGTTGCGCACCAGGTTCAGGGACGCGCCGGGCCGGTACTCTCCGTCGAACTTGTAGGGCCCGGAGGAGACCACGTTGCTCTGGTACTGCTCACCACGGTCGGCGTCGGCGGGCACCGGCGCGGTCTGCGGCTGGATGAGCACGTACGGGAACTCCGAGAAGCTCGTGTTCAGGTGGAAGATCAGGGTGTGGTCGTCCGGGGTCTCGATCCCGTCGAACCCTTCGAGCGGGTCGTCCTCGTTGGCGTAGGGGCCCTCGTAGTCGTCGCTGTCGGCGAGCAGTTCCTGGAAGTACTTGGGTCCGTTGGGAAGTGCCTGGTCGCCGAAGTTGCTGCGCGCGATGGCGTATTTGACGTCCTGGGCGGTGATCTCCGAGCCATCCTCGAAGCGCAGGCCCTCCTTGAGGCGGACCGTCCACTCCGTGGAGTCCTCGTTTCCCTCGGGCATCTCCTCGGCGAGGTCGGGCTGGAGCTCCACGCCCTGTTCGCCGGGGGCCTCGGTGTAGGTCAGCAGGGTGCGGGCGTAGTAGCGGGAGAAGTTCCACACGAACGCGTAGTAGGTGTTGCCCGGGTCCGGTGAGTCGAAGTCGGCGGAGATGGCGTAGCGCAGGGTTCCGCCGGTCTCGTCGGAGGGGTTGACGACGGCGGTCTCGCCCTCGTTGAACTCGGCGTCGGACTGTCCCGCCCCGCCTCCCCCGCCCGCGCCGCCACAGGCGGACAGGACCAGGGCCAGGGCGGTGCCGGCCGCGGCGGGCGCCATGATTCGTCGGAGCACGCCGGACCATCGGGGCGGCCCCTGACGCGTGAAGTGATGGGTGGTCACCTTGCCTCCTGGTGGGATTCGGTGGTGATGGAGTGCGGAGCACGTCCCTGTGAGTGGGTGGGTACCGACCGTGACGACCATAGACGGGGTCGTTCAGTCGGAGGAACGCGGGTCGAAGGCGTCGCGCAGACCGTCACCGAAGAGGTTGAACGCCAGGACGGTGATGAAGATGGCCAGACCCGGGACGATCACGAAGTGCGGTGACGTGGTGTAGAAGCGCAGCGCGTTCTCCAGCATGCCGCCCCAGGTCGCCATGGGCGGGTTGATGCCCACCCCCAGGAAGCTCAGGGCCGCCTCGAAGAGGATGTTGGTGGGGATCAGCAGGGTGGAGTAGACGAGGATCGGGGTGATGAGGTTGGGCAGGATCTCGCGGAAGACGATGTGGGTGTTGCCGGACCCCAGGCTGCGGGAGGCCTCCACGAACTCGCGTTCCTTGAGGGTGAGGGTCTGTCCGCGCACGACGCGGCCGATGTAGGGCCAGTTGAAGAACCCGATGATGAACACCAGGACACCGATGCGCAGGTAGTTGCCCTCCAGGCCGAAGGCCCCGTCGGGGATGACACCGACCAGGGCGATGGCGAACAGCAGCAGCGGGAAGGCGAGGAAGATGTCCATGGTGCGGCTGATGACGGTGTCGACCCAACCACCGAAGTAGCCGGCGAGGATGCCGAGGACGGTACCGATGACCACGCACACCACGGTGGCGACGGTGGCGACCAGCAGTGAGGTCCGCGCACCGTAGACGATGCGGCTGAACAGGTCGCGCCCGTTGACGGGTTCGACCCCCAGAAGGTGTTCGGCGCTGATGCCGCCCCAGGGGTCGAGTCCTTGGGTGGTGTTGCCGGGGTCGCGCAGCACACCGCCGGTGAGCGGGTCGACGAGCCCCTGGTTGAACTGGTTGGGCGGGTGACCGAACCAGGCTGCGAGCAACGGCGCGCACAACGCGATGAGGATGAGCAGGATGACGATGACGCCGCCGGCCATGCCGACCTTGTCCCTGCGGAAGCGTCGCCAGGCGATCTGGCGCAGGGATCTGCCGGCGGCACCCTCGGCACCCGCCGCGACGGCTTCCGGGTCGGCGTGTTGGGACGACTCGGGCACGTCCATCGGTGTGGTCATGTACCCCCACCCCCGATCTCCAGTAGTGACTACATCACCACGCAGAGTGTGCATCAGTGGTCGTGAGGGTTTCCAGTGTCCGCGCCGAAGACGAACGGGCCGGGCACCCCCTTTTGGGAAATGCCCGACCCGAGCCCTCGTGAGCGGTTCGTTTGTTCGGTGGTTCGCCCGTTCGGCCGTCAGCGGCCGCGTAGGTCCCGGTAGCGAAGGACCAGCGCTTCGGTCGAGGCGTCCAGGCCGGGCACCTCGGCGCCCTCGGTGAGCGCGGGCTCCACCTTCTTGGCCAGGACCTTGCCGAGCTGGACCCCCCACTGGTCGAAGGAGTTGATGTTCCACACCGCCCCCTGCACGAACACCTTGTGCTCGTAGAGGGCCACGAGCTGACCCAGGGTGGAGGGGTCGAGCCGTTCGGCGAGGATCGTGGTGGTGGGCCGGTCACCCGAGAAGGAACGGTGCGGCACCAGTTCGGGGCTCACCCCCTCGGCGGCTACCTCCTCCTCGGTGCGGCCGAAGGCCAGGGCCTGCCCCTGCGCGAACATGTTGGCCATCAGCAGGTCGTGTTGGGGCACCAGCGACTCGGCCAGGTCGAGGGCCGGTCGGGCGAAACCGATCAGGTCGGCCGAAACGAAACGGGTGCCCTGGTGCAACAGCTGGAAGTAGGCGTGCTGACCGTTGGTGCCGGGGGTCCCCCACACCACCGGACCGGTCTGCCAGGTGACGGGACGCCCGTCACGTTGGACCGACTTGCCGTTCGACTCCATGTCGAGCTGTTGCAGGTAGGCGGGGAAACGCGCCATGTGGTGGCTGTAGGGCAGCACGGCGTGCGACTGGGCGTCGAAGAAGCCGCCGTACCAGACGCCGAGGAGCCCGAGCAGGAACGGCAGGTTGCGTTCGACCGGTGCGGTGGCGAAGTGGGTGTCCATGAGGTGGAACCCGGCGAGCATCTCCCGGAAGGACTCCGGTCCGATCGCCACCATGAGGGAGAGGCCGATGGCGGAGTCGTAGGAGTAACGGCCACCCACCCAGTCCCAGAACTCGAACATGTTGGCGGTGTCGATACCGAACTTCGCGACTTCTTCGGCGTTGGTGGACACGGCCACGAAGTGACGGGCGATCGCGTCGTCACCGGCGCCGAGCCCTTCGAGCAGCCAATCACGGGCGACGGTGGCGTTGGTGATGGTCTCGATGGTGGTGAAGGTCTTGGAGGCCACCACGAACAGGGTGTGCTCGGGGTCGGCGTCGATGAGCGCCTCGTTCAGGTCGGCGCCGTCCACGTTGGAGACGAACCGGAACTCCAGGCCGCGGTCGGTGTAGGGCAGAAGCGCCTCGTAGGCCATGGCCGGGCCCAGGTCGGAGCCGCCGATACCGATATTGATCACGCGGGTCACCGGCCTGCCGGTGTGCCCGAGCCAGGCGCGCGAGCGCACCTTCTCGGCGAAGCCCGCCATCTTGTCCAAGACCTCGTGCACCTCGGGGACCACGTCCCGGCCGTCGGCTCGGATGACCTGCTCTCGGGGCGCGCGCAGAGCGGTGTGCAGGACGGCACGGTCCTCGGTGACGTTGATGCGTTCACCGCGCAGCATGGCGTCGCGCAGCCCGGTCACCCCGGTGGCGGCGGCCAGGTCGGTCAGCAACCCCAAAGTCCGGTCGGTGACGAGGTTCTTGGAGTAGTCGACGTGCAGCGAACCCACGTCGAGGCCGTAACGTTCGGCCCGCTTCGGGTCGTCGGCGAAGAGCCCGCGCAGATGGGTCTCGCCCAGCCCGGCGCGGTGCTCACGCAGGCGGACCCACTCGTCCCTGCGGTCCAGCGGAGTGCAGGCCTGATCGCCGGTGCCCTCGGTCGACGGCAGGGGTGTGCTGGCAGACATCCGGTGACTCCTCGTCGTCCATGCTCCGGGTGTGCGCGGGTCCACGGTCGCCCGGCCCACGCGCCGCGCCCGGGAATCGGTGGCTGTGCCCCTACCTTCCCACGAAAGGGGTCGACGTCGTGGACCGTGCGGGTGGAGAAGGTCAGACGGGGCTGCGATCACCGCTCTGGTCGTTGCGCGGCTCGCGCAGGCGGGCGATCTCCTCGCGCAGGGACCGCAGTTCGGCGAGGATCTGGCGTTGCCCCTCGTCGGGGCCGCTTTGGGGGCCACCATCGGGTCCCCTCGCGCCCTGGCCCGACTCGCCGCCCCCACCGCCGGCCTCGCGTTCCTCGTGTCCCGCCTTGTCGAGCGCCTCCACCGCGACGGCGATGAACAAATTGAGCGCGATGAGCGTGGACACCAGCACGAAGACCACGAAGAAGACCCATGCCAGGGGTTGGGCCTTCATGACCTCCTTGGCGATGTTCCCCCAACCGTCCGCGGTGAAGATCTGGAAGAGGGTGAACAGGGACGTCCACAGGTCACCGAAGTAGCGGGGGGTGTCGTCGCCGAAGAGCTTGGTGGCCATCACAGCCGACACGTAGAGCAGCAGCGCCACCAGCACCATGATGGAGACCATGCCCGGCAGGGCACGGAAGAGGCCCGCCACCACGTGTCGCAGGGTCGGTATCACCGACAACAACCGCAGGACCCGTAGGACCCGGAGCACCCGCAGCACCGCGAACGGTCCGGTGGCCGGCAACAGCGCGATACCGATGATGATCACGTCGAACCAGCCCCAGGCGTCGCGCAGGAAGTCCTTGCGGTACGCGAAGATCCGTAGGGTCAACTCGACGACGAACAGGGTCAGGATCACCCTGTCGATACCGGTGAGCAGGTCACCGTGTGCCTCCATCACCGATTTGGACGTCTCGAAGCCGAGGATGACGGCGTTGATCAGGATGAGGGTGATGACTCCGGTCTGGAACCAGAATGCGTCGACCAGGGATCGGACCCGTTCGCGTGCGGTCACTAGGAGGGGAACTCCGTCTCTTCATGTCGGACAGGCGACGAAAAATCCTACCGCCGCACACTGCGCCTCGATTCATCCTCGTCGCCCTCGGTACACGGCCCACTGGTGCCCACCGGCGGAAACGGGCATGATCGATGTAGGGAACCGAGGCGAGGGGGCCGCCTGTGACGGAATCCGCGAACACGACCGGAGAACCCGGCGGGGACGCCGAGGACATCGACGACGTCGACGCCGAGATGGACGTGGGAGCCCCGGACCAGGACACCGCCGTGGCGGAGTACCTGGAGGAGCACCCGAACGACTACCACATCGAGGAGATCGATGACCACGAGGTACTCGGTATAGACGCGGAGACGCGTCAGGAGGTTCCGGATGAGGCCACCGGAACCGAGGATGAGAACCCGCCGGCTCGGAGCCGCGAGGAGACGTCCCGTCTGTTGCGCGCCGAACAGTACGCCGAACGCGTGGAACGCCGCCTGGAGGGGTGAGCGCTCGCTCGACGCCCCTTGTGGGGCTCGGTGTCAAGGGCCCTCAGCGTTCGGGTTCGCCCCCGAGCGAGGTACCCACGGAGCGCAGGTGGGAACGCAGCCAACGTTCCACCCGCAAGACGTGGGCGGTCGCCGTCGCCCGCGCGGCCTCGGGGTCGCGATCGCGGAGGGCCTCCAGGATGCGCCGGTGGTCCTCGTACAGGTCCCGGGCGATGCCTGCGGCGTCGTGGCCGGCCCAGACCCGTTCGTTGAGGGTGGGCGAGGAGAGCCCGGCGTGCACGGCTGTCAGGGTGGCGTTGCCGGCGCACGCCACGATCCCGCGGTGGAAACCGAGGTCGAAGGCACCGGAGTCGCCCGGTTCGGCGGAGCGGTCGGTGTCCTCCAACCGGTCCAGCATCTCGCCGATGCGCTTCAGGTCCTCATCGGTGGCGCGGGCCGCGGCGATGGCGGTGGCGGCGGGTTCGATCATCCGCCGCACCTGCAATACCTCCAGCAGGGTGGGGTCAGGGGAGACCTCCGAGAGGACCCCGAAGGCCTCCAGGAGGTCGTCGGGACGCAAAGCGGTGACGTACACGCCCGCGCCATGGCGGACCTCCAGGACGCCGAGTGTGGTGAGGATGCGGATGGCCTCGCGCACCGAGCCGCGGGAGACGCCGAAGCGCGCCGAAAGGTCGCGTTCCGTGGGCAATCGCTGTTGAGGTCCTACCTCTCCCGTCGAGATCATCGCCTTGATCTGCTCGACCGTCCGCTGCGCGACCGGCGTGCGCACTCCGTCAACCACGCGTCTCCCCCACCTTTGTCGCTGTGAACACGCTGACATCCTATCCGCTCGGCGCATCGCCCCTCTTGCCCACGGCATCAAGTTGCTGCACAGTGGTCGGACCACTCGGCGTCCCGTATACGCGGCGCGTCGAGCGCCCCGTCGGCGTCGAGCCCCGCATCATCATCGAGTGGGACCGATGGGGCACGAAGGAGGCACATGCGGATCGCGTTGTTCATCACCTGCGTCAACGACACGCTCTTCCCCGATACCGGCCGCGCGGTCGTGCGGTTGCTGGAGCGGCTGGGTCACGAAGTGGTCTTCCCCGCCGGCCAGACCTGCTGCGGCCAGATGCACTACAACACCGGCTACCGAAGGCCCGCGGCCCGCCTCGCGGTGCGCTTCGTCCAGACCTTCGATGGGGCCGACGCCGTCGTGGTCCCGTCCGCCTCGTGCGCGGCCATGGTGCGGGACCACTATCCGAAGCTGGGCCGCACCGGCAGCCGACTGTCCCGGAAGATGGCCGACCTGGGACCTCGCGTGTACGACCTCACCGAGTTCCTCGTGGACGTGCTCCAGGTGACCGACGTGGGCGCGTACTACCCGCACAAGGTGGTCTACCACCCCACCTGTCACGGGTTGCGGTTCCTGGGTCTGGGCGACCGCCCCTACCGGCTGCTGCGCGCGGTACGCGGCCTTGAGTTGTTGGAACTGCCCGGGGCCACCGAGTGCTGCGGATTCGGCGGAACGTTCTCGGTCAAGAACGGCGACGTGTCCGCCGCGATGGGATTCGACAAGGCACGCCACGCTGTGGAGACCGGCGCCGAGGTGCTGTGCGCGGTGGACAACTCATGTCTGATGCACATCGGCGGAACGCTGTCGCGGCAACGGTCGGGCATGCGGATCACCCACATCGCGGAGATCCTGGCGAGCACGGAGAAGGAGTACGCGAACCTATGAGCAGTGCGACGTTCCTGGGCATGCCGCCCTTTCCCGAGGCGGCCCGCGGCGCCGTGGCGGATTCACGCACCCGGCACAACCTGCACAAGGCCACGCACACGATCCGCGGCAAACGCGACGCCGTCGTCGGTGAACTGGGCGACGACTGGCAGCACCTGCGTGCCGAAGGCGAGGCGATCAAGACCCACACCCTGCGCCACCTGGACCACTACCTCGAGGAGTTGGAGGAGTCGGTCCGCCGCGCGGGCGGAACCGTTCACTGGGCGGCCGACGCCACCGAGGCCAACGCGATCGTCACCCGCCTGGTGAAACGGACCGGTGAGTCCGAGGTGGTCAAGGTCAAGTCGATGGCCACCCAGGAGATCGAGCTCAACAACGCCCTGGAGGCTGCGGGCATCACCGCCTACGAGACCGACCTGGCCGAGCTGATCGTGCAGTTGGGCGAGGACCTGCCGTCCCACATCCTGGTGCCGGCCATCCACCTGGGTCGTGCGCAGATCCGGGAGATCTTCCTGGACAAGATGGCCGAGTGGGGCGTCCCCGCACCGGAGGGCCTGACCGATGACCCGCGGGCGCTGGCCGAGGCCGCCCGGGTCCACCTACGGGAGTTGTTCCTGCGCGCGAAGGTGGCGGTGTCGGGCGCCAACTTCGCGGTGGCCGACACCGGCACGCTCGTGGTCTTGGAGTCGGAGGGCAACGGGCGCATGTGTCTGACCATGCCGGAGACGCTCATCTCGGTGGTGGGCATCGAGAAGATCGTGCCCACGTGGTCCGACCTCGAGGTGTTCATGCAGTTGTTGCCGCGTTCCTCCACCGGTGAGCGGATGAACCCCTACACCTCGACCTGGACAGGGGTGACGCCCGGGGACGGGCCACAGGACTTCCACCTGGTGCTGTTGGACAACGGTCGCACCGACGTGCTCGCCGACACCGTGGGGCGCCAGGCGCTGCGCTGCATCCGGTGCTCGGCGTGCCTGAACATCTGCCCGGTCTACGAACGCACCGGAGGGCACGCCTACGGTTCGGTCTACCCGGGGCCGATCGGTGCGATCCTCAGCCCTCAGCTGCGCGGGATGTCCTCGGAGGTGGACCGTGCGCTGCCGTACGCGTCGTCGCTGTGCGGGGCCTGCTACGACGTGTGCCCGGTGGCCATCGATATCCCCGAGGTTCTGGTGCACCTGCGCGAACAGGTGGCGTCCACCGACGCGCCCCTGGGCGAGAAGGCCATGATGGCGGGCGCAGAGGCGGTGTTCGGTTCCTCGATGGCGTTGGACGCGGTCCAGCGCGCGGCCGGTGTGGTGCGCGGCGCGGTGCCCGAGCACCTGCCGGGGCTCGCGGGCAAGTGGACCGACACCCGGGACATCCCCGACATTCCCAAGGGCTCCTTCCGCTCATGGTGGAACGAACGAGAGGAAGGCCGGTGATGGGCGGCTCCCGTGAACGTGTACTGGCGCGGGTTCGCGCGGCGTTGGCCGACGTGCCCGCCGACGAGCCGGTGGAGCGTCACCAACGCCGCTCCTACGCCGACGGCCACTTCGAGGGGGACGCCCTGGAGGTACTGGTGGATCGTTTGTTGGACTACAAGGCGTTGGTGGAGCGGGTACCGGAGGAAGAACTTCCGGTTCGGATCGCGGCTGCGCTGGAACGGCGTGGCGCGGCTCGTGTGGTGGTCCCACCGGGGTTGCCACCGGAGTGGCTGGCCGGATCCTCTGTGGAACGTGTGGGCGATGGGCCCGACGCCCCCTTGTCGTCGGCCGACCTGGACGCCACCGACGGGGTGGTGACCGGTTGCGCGGTGGCCATCGCCGAGACGGGCACCATCGTCCTGGACGCGGGCCCCGACCAGGGCCGCCGGGCGCTGACCCTGGTCCCCGACTACCACCTGTGCGTGGTCCGGACCGACCAGGTCGTCGACGGGGTCCCGGAGGGGGTGCGTCGGTTGGATCCGGCACGGCCCCTCACCTGGATCAGTGGGCCCTCGGCCACCAGCGACATCGAACTCAACCGGGTGGAGGGCGTGCACGGCCCGCGCACCTTGGAGGTGTTGTTGGTGGAGACCCGGGTCTGAGAGCGGCCCGATCGTCGCAGATGGGGGCGGTCGAGGTAGGGCGTGCCTTACCTCGGTGGGTGAGGCACGACCTCGACCACTCCTCCACTCTGCCCTCTCGTGCGAGCCGACCCCGGATCCCTAGCGTTGACGGAAACGGAGTCGACACGAGGGACGGATCGCATGGCATTCCCCCTACGAACGATCGGCGCCCTGGCCGGGGTGCTCGGCCTGGTCACCGTGGCCGGCTGCGGCGCGGAAAGCGCCGTCCTGACCGGTGCCGAGGAAGGACACCCGACTCCGCCCCGGGTGTCCCTGCCCGAACCCACCGGCGAATACGCGGTGGGCGGCACCGAATTCCACCTGATGGACGACGAGCGCGAGGATCCGTGGGTCGACGGCGCCCGGGAACTCATGGTGACGATGTGGTATCCGACCGAGGCCGACACCGGGGAGCGGGCGCCTTACCTGACCGAGGCGGAGGCCGAGGCGACCCTGGCCGAACTCGACCTGGACGACCTCCCCGCCGAGTCACTCATCCAGGTGGACACGCACACCTCACCGGACACCGCTCCCATCGACGAGGCCGATCTGCCGCTGGTGTTGTTCTCCCCCGGCTCCGGGCTCTCCCGGGTGTGGGCGTCCTCGCTCGCCACGGAGTTGGCCTCGCACGGATTCGCGGTGGCGGGGATCGACCACCGGAACGAGGCCGCCCCGGTGGAGTTCCCCGACGGGCTGGTCGAGGAGTGCGTCGGCTGCCAGGCCCAGGACTGGGATCTGGGTGCTCGCACCCGCGCCGCCGACGTCACCTTCCTGCTCGACGAGCTGGAAAGGGGCGAGGTCCTGGAATGGTCGCCCACTTTGAACACCGGGGCCGTGGGCATGATCGGGCATTCCTGGGGAGGCAGCGCGGTCGCCCAGAGCATGTTGGACGAGGATCGGGTGGCCGCCGGAATCAACCTGGACGGGCCCTATTACGCCTCCCAGTTGGAGGGTGAGATCAACCGGCCCCTGGCACTGCTCGCCAACGACCAGGGCAACCCCTGGGAGGGATGGGACGAGCGTTGGGAGGGGCTGACCGGTTGGCGACAGTGGATCCGCGTCACCGACTCGGGTCACTCCAACGCCTTGGACAGAGGCGTGATCATGGACCGGTTGGGGCTGCGCGAACTCCTCACCCCGGAACAGTGGCGAGCACAGTTCGGTGATCTGGAACCCGAGCACGGCGTGCGGCTCACGCGCGACTACTCCACCGGGTTCTTCGACCACCACCTGCGTGGCGGAGAGCAACCGATCCTGGACGACCCGCAGAGCGTCCATCCCGAGCTGGTCGAGGTGGGCCCGGAAGAGTGAGGCCCTTCTCCGCCGGCCGGTGGGGGCGCCGGCACGTCGACCCTGACGTACCGGCGCCCCCACTTTTTCCGTTCACCGCGCCGCACCACCTGCGAGAAGCCTCAAAGCCCGATGGGGTAAGGCTTTCGACCTTGTGGAATCCGCTTTCCCAGGGGGAGAATACGGCTGCCCCGCCACCACGGCGGCCCACCGTGAAGGGAACCCATGACCGACGCCACCCCCGCCATCGACTCGACCGTCCCCCACTCCGCCCGGGTATGGAACTACTGGCTCGGCGGGAAGGACCACTACCCGGTCGACCGTGAACTGGGCGAGCAGATCGAACAGGCCTTCCCCGAGATCGTGGAGATCGCCCGGGCCGACCGGCAGTTCATCATCCGCTCCATCACCCACCTCGCCAAGGAAGAGGGTGTCCGCCAGTTCCTCGACGTCGGGACCGGGTTGCCCACCGCGAACAACACCCACCAGGTCGCCCAGGCTGCCGCGCCGGACGCCAAGGTCGTCTACGTGGACAACGACCCCATGGTGTTGGCCCACGCCCGAGCCCTGCTCACCAGCACCCCCGAGGGCAGCACCCACTACATCGACGCCGACCTGCTCCAGCCCGAAGCGTTGCTGGCCCAGGCACGCGAACACCTGGACTTCACACAACCGATCGCGCTGACCTTCATGGGCACCCTCGTGCACTACCCGGCCGACGACGAGCTCTACGCCCTCGTTCGCACCTACGTGGACGCGCTGCCCTCGGGGAGCTTCCTGGCGCTGAACGACAGCACGAACACCAGTCAGCAGATCATCGACTCGGCCGTCGCGTGGAACCAGAACGCCGCCCTGCCCATCCACCTGCGCTCCCCCGAGCAGGTCGAGGCCTACTTCGAGGGTCTGGAGCTGTTGGAGCCCGGCGTCGTCTCCCTCCCCTACTGGCGTCCCGACCCGTCACGGGTCGGAGAGATCCGTGAGGCCGCCCAGTACGGAGGCGTGGCCCGCAAGCCCTGACATCCACGGACGAAGCCCACCCGTACCGGCCGGTAGGATGGCCTGTCGGTTCAGGTCCCCTTCGACCAGGGAGAACACGTGGGCAGGAAAGGTCGCCGACACGGCACCGACCGGGGCGTCCAAGAGTGGGCCGGGCCCTCCCCCGACGACACCCCCATGGAGGTGATCGGCCAAGCCGTCGACGCCATCGTCGGTCGCCGCGAAGGGTCCGGGGTGGACCTCGCAGCGGCTCGCCTGGCCGACGTGGAGGACACCCACTGGGCGGGGGCTGCCGCGCGCTCGCTCTTCGACACCCTGCTGTTCGGGGTGGCCGACGCCTGGGCACGCGGTTGGCAACCCGCCGAAACCGTCCGCCACGTGCGGCGTGAGGCGGACGCGTTGGCCGCGGCGGTGTGCGCCGACGCCGTCACCGTCGACCTTGAACGCCATTCCCTCGCCACCGTGGACCCTCGATGGACCGAGCAGGTGCGTGCCCTCGGTGTGGACACCGCCCACCTGTCGGAGGAACGACATCTGGACCACCTGTCCGCCGAGCACGGGCTGATGCGGTTCGAGGCGGTCGAGGTGGTGCTGCGGCTGCTGGCGATCCTGCGCACCCTTCCACCGATGCGTCGTCTGGGCCCACCGCCCGGGACGTTCCGGCCCGGCACCCGGGCCCCGGCGGCCGTGGACCAGGGTCGATTGCAGCGGGTTCGGGCGTTGCTGGCCAAGGCCGAGTCCACCGAGTTCCCCGAAGAGGCCGAGGCACTGACCGCCCGAGCCCAGGAGATGATGGCCCGGCACAGCATCGACCTGGCCTTGGTGGAGGCCGATCCCGAGGAACCGGACGCCGCCTCCGCGCGCAGGCTTCCGGTGGACTCCCCCTACGACGAGCACCGTGCCGTGCTGCTCAACGAGGTGGCCGAGGCCAACCACTGTCGTGCCGTGTGGCACCGCGAGCTGGGTCTGAGCACCGTGATGGGTTTTCCCGGCGACGTGGAGGCGGTGGACCTGCTCTACACGTCGTTGTTGGTCCAGGCGGAAAAGGCCATGCGGGTGAGCGGATCGGCTCGGGACAGGTCCGGGCGTGGAGCACGCAAGGACTACCGGGCCTCGTTCATGGCGGCGTTCGCCGTGCGGGTCGGTGAACGGCTCACCGAGTCCGCACGAGCGACCGAGGAGGCGGTCGGCGCCGAGACCGGCACCGACCTGGTTCGGGTGTTCGCCGCGCGGGAGAGCGCGGTGGAGGCCGCCGTGGACGAGGCTTTCGGCGCGTTGACCACCTCGCGGGTACGGGGCCCCGCCGACCCCGACGGGTGGTATGAGGGCAGGGCCGCCGCCGACGCCGCGTCCCTGGGAACCCGCAGCGGTGTCACCCGCTGAGTCCCTCGGTCCGACCGGGATCCGGAGCGGCCGGGTTCCGGCCGGCCCCCTGTCGTGGGAAAACCGGTGGCTTCGGGGAGACCGTCACCGGTAGAACCTCGGTATGCACAAGTACCCCCGCACCCGGCACATTCGTGGGTCGCGGCTTCAGGCCGGCGACCACGACCTGGCCGCGGCGCCCTTCGACGTGCTGCGCGGGCGGCACCTCGTGGTGGAGGAGAAACTCGACGGGGCCAACGCGGGGATCGGTTTCGGCCCTGGCGGTGAACTGCGGTTGCAGAGCCGGGGCCACTACCTGACCGGTGGTCCACGCGAGCGCCAGTTCGGCCCGTTCAAGGCCTGGGCGGCGACCGTGGCCCCGACGTTGTGGCCCCGGTTGGGTGAGCGCTACGTGCTGTACGGGGAGTGGCTGTACGCCAAGCACACGGTGTTCTATGACACGCTCCCCCACTACTTCTGCGAGTTCGACGTGCTGGACACCGTGGAAGACGCTTTCCTTTCCACACGACGCCGACGTGAGTTGTTGGCGGGTACCCCGGTGGTGTCGGTACCGGTGCTTCATGAGGGTCCGATCGCGTCCCTCGACGCACTCACCGCGTTGGTGGGCCCCTCGCTCTACCGCAGTGGAGTCTGGCGCGAGATCCTGTCCGAGGCGGCGGTGGCCGGTGGCGTCGACCCCGCGCGGGCGCTGACCGAGACCGACGCCTCCGACCTCATGGAGGGCCTGTACGTCAAGGTCGAGGAGGGTGACCTGACCGTCGACCGGTACAAGTGGGTGCGTTCGGGGTTCACCTCCGCCCTCGCGGATTCGGGCGGCCACTGGATGGACCGTCCCCTCATCGCCAACGCCCTGGCCGACCCGGAGGTGCTCTATGCGGGAGTTCGCTGACCTGTGTCCCGCTCCCCCGCACTGGGATCTGGATTGGAGCGCCGTACGGGACGCTTTCGGGTGGGTGCGCGACCTGGACGGGGTCGAGCAGGACCCCGTGCATCACGCCGAAGGCGATGTGGAGGTGCACACCCGTATGGCCTGTGAGGCGCTGGCCGAGCTGCCCGCGTGGCGGGCCAGACCGGAGTCGGAGCGGGTGCGCCTGTTCGCCGCGGTACTCCTGCACGACGTGGCCAAGCCCGTGTGCACGCGACGGGACGGGGAGGGGCGTGTCACCGCCCACGGGCACTCGCGCCGGGGGGACCTCATGGTGCGCCGCATCCTGTGGGAGGCGGGGGCGCCGATCGGTTGGCGCGAGCACGTGGCGTCCCTGGTTCGCCACCACCAGGTGCCGTTCTGGGCCCTAGAACGCCCCGACCTGCGCAATATCGTGTTCCGGGTGAGCCTCACCGCGCGCAACGACGACCTGGTGCTGCTGGCCACCGCCGACATCTTGGGCCGCTGTTGCGGGGACACCGCCGAGGTGCTGGAGAACATCGACCTGTACACCGAGTACTGCGCAGAGCAGCGTTGTCTGGACGGCCCGCGCGACTTCCCCTCCGACCATGCCCGGTTCTGGTTCTTCCGCAAGCCCGACCGCGACCCCGATTACGCCGCCCACGACGACACCCGGCTCACCGTGACGGTGATGTCGGGGTTGCCCGGTGCGGGCAAGGACCACTGGATCGGTGAAAACCGCCCCGATCTGCCCGTGGTGAGTCTGGACGCGCTCCGTGCCGAGCTGGGGATCCCCGCCACCGCCGACCAGCGCCCGGTCGCCGTGGCGGCCACCGAACGCGCCCGTGAGCACCTGCGCGCCGGGCGTTCCTTCGTCTGGAACGCCACGCACGTCTCGCGCGACCTACGCGACAGGTCCGTGGGTTTGGCGGCCGACTACGGGGCGCGGGTGGAGATCATGGCGTTGGAGGCCCCGCCCCGGGTTCTACGGGAGCGGATGGCGCGGCGGCCGTCCCCTGTTCCGACCGCCGCGATGCGACGTCTGGTCCACAAGTGGGAGACGCCCGATCCGACCGAGGCCCACCGGGTCGTGCACGACGCGACGGCGTGAGCCCGCGACGGCTCCGAACCCGTCCGCGGCGAGATCGGTCGGGGTTCAGAAGCTGTCCGGCGCCGTCCCCGACGGAGTGCTCTCGGGGGCGGCACCGGCCATCAGCCAGCGGGTGACGCCGACCTCCAGCAGGGATCGGCGTGGGTCGGCTCCGTAGGGTGTGCGGGGATCCCAGCCGTAGCGCTCCTCGAAGGCGGCGAGCACATCGTCGGGGAAGTCCTCGCGCACGGTCGCCCGCCCCTGGGCCACGACGGGCCGGTCACCATCCTCCAGAGCCAGGCTCACCCTGGGGTCGCGCAATGCGTTGCGGACCTTCACCGAGCGGGTCGAGGCCCCGATCCACCAGCGTTCGCGCAGGTGGACGAACCACACGGGCACCAAGTGCGGGGAGCCGTCCGCGCGCAGGGTGCACAGCCAGACGTTGCGCTCGCCCGCCAAGCGTCGCAGGACGTTTCGGGGTGTGGGGGCCAGGTTCGGGGCGCCATCACCGGTCACGGCTCTCCTTCGTTTCGGTTCACCGGAGGAGGCTAGGACCTCGACCCTGGTTCAGGTCAACCGACCGCACCCGTGTTCGGCTCGAACAGAATCAAAACCGCGGGAAAAATTCGACACATCACGATTTCCCCCCTTGCCACCCGGCGCCACACGTTCTACAACCACGGGCAAGGTGAATTCTTTCCCGCTACGATGATCGCTGTCTTGGAGAACGGCGTCGATCACGCGGCCGGGGCACCACAGGCTCGACCACACAGCACGTGCCGAATTTGCGTTTATCACCTGAACGTCCTTTTCGGGTCTTTTGGGCCACACCGTTCAACCACCGGCACGGATAGCGATGTCCAGCACAGACCAACTCAATGGTGAGACCGCTCCGTCACGGGCGATCGTCAATTGGCGTCGCCGTTTCGCCCTGCTGTGGAGCGGCGTTGCCCTGTCCGGCCTCGGCACCATGACGTTCGGGTTGGCCATCCCGCTCCTGGCACTGTTCCACACAGGCTCTCCCTCCCTGGCCGGATGGATCGCGGCGGCGGGGATGGTTCCCCGGACCCTGCTGCACATCCCGGTCGGATTGGTGGTCGACCGACACGACCCCCGCAGCGTCATGATCGCCGGTCTCATCGGGCGCATCCTGTGCGTGGCCCTGTTCGTCGCCCCCGTCCTGGTACTGGACGCCCCCGTGGTGATCCTCGCCCTCGCCTCGGCCCTACACGGGGTGTGCGGAACCCTGCACTCCACCGCGGGCGCCGCCGCCGTCCCCCATCTGGTCCCACACGAGGAACTGGCAGGGGCCGCCGCCAAGAACGAGGCGCGCAACGACGCCACCCAGATGCTCGGGCGTCCTCTGGGCGGGGCCCTGTACGGGCTGGCGCATGGGCTGCCCGCGTTGTTCGACGTCCTGGTGTGCCTGCTGTCGCTGTGGGCCACGCTGCTGCTTCCCCCCATGCGCCAACAGAGCGCACCGGTGCGAAATCGACGAGCCCACCGTGATCGCCGCGATCGTCGACGCGGATCCAGGGCCATCGGGTTGGCCCGTGAACTCGCCGGGGGGTTCGTCCTGGTACGCGGTGATCGTTTCCTGCTGCTCTCACTGATGGTGTGCACGGTCACCAACGCCCTGTTCCAGGTGGTGTGGCTGGTCATCATGCTGATGACCAGCCAAGAGGGCATCTCACCATTCGTTCTGGGGCTGGTGCTGGCCGCGACCGGGGCGGGCGGCCTGCTGGGCGCGATCGCCGCGCCTTACCTGGTCCGCCGGCTGAACCCGGCCCGCATGGTGCGGGTGTGCACGTGGGCGTGGCTGGTGCTGACCGTGGTGCTGCTGAGCGCCGACCGGGCCGGCCCCGACTGGACGACGGTGGTCCTGCCGCTGATCTGGGGCGGGATCGGGTTCGTCGGCGCGCACATGAACGTCACCGTGACCACCTACCACACCGCCCACGTCCCTTCCCGGATGTTGGGTCGGCTCACCGGCACCCTGCGGTTCCTCACCGGTGCCGCCCTGCCCCTGGGGTTGTTGGCCGGGGGCTACGCGTTGGAACACCTGGGCGTGCACACCACCCTGCTTTTGGTGGTGGTCATCGCCGGGTCCGTCGCGTTGACCGTCACACTGGTTCCTCAGGCGCAGCGGGTACCAGATCATGCCCGCCCCGCCCGAACACCTCCGCGAGCTCCCGAAGCCCCTCCATCAGCTCACGATGAACCGGCTCCGCTCCCCCATCCGGATCCGGCCGTGCCTGGACGTGGCCCAGGGTCCTGTCCACCGCGTCCCTGAGCCTGTCGACCCCCTCCTGTTCGCTCGTCGGCACCAGGTCGCGCACACGTTCGACGGCGATCACCGCCTCGTACAGGTGTCCTCGGCACTCGCGCACCTCCTCGGCCAGGTCGTTCCCACCCTCTCCCGGAGGTCCGAGTCTGCGCAGCGCGCCGATCTGCCGCATGCTCTGGTCGAGCCGGTGCACCCCGTGGCGAACGTCCTCCAGGCGTTGCCGAACCTCCCGTACGCGTGCGCGCTCGCGTTCGTTCGCCCGTCGTTCCCGCTCCAAGTCGAGATTGTGCTCGGCGCGCCATCGCTCCACCGTCTCGGCCCGCCAGGCGGCCAGGGCCGTGGCCCCCAGGGTGCTGGTCGCCGTCACCACGCCGGTGATCAGCGCCACCAGAACGGTCGGGTCCACTCCTCACCCCCTCCATCGGTGTCGCGGGGGCATCTGTTCCTTGGCTTCGACGTCTCGGATCTCATCGCGCGTACGCCGCGCCTCGGAGACACCACCTCCGCCCCGAAGGGCACCCTCTAACTCGTCCAAGGCGGCCTCCGGCTGTCCCGCCAGCCACAGCACCTGGCCGATACCGGCCCGCAGACTGGGGTCACCGTGCACACGACCGGTGATGGCGGAGACCAGGTTCAGGGCGCTCGCGCGTTCTCCGCACAGGAGCCTGCTGCGCGCCTCGGCCACCAGAAGGCGGAGCACCGCGGCGCCCTCACCGATGGACTCCCGGGTTCGAGCCGCCTCGGCGTAGTACTCGGCCGCGTCCCGGAGTTCGCCTCGTTCGAAGGCCAGGTCGGCCGACAGGGTGGTGAAGAGCGCGTGTGTCCCCGGGCCGGGCGCGGGGCGGGACCGCAATGCCTGCGTGGAGTGCTCGGCGGACAGCACGAACTCCCCTCGGGTGCGCGCGCTGATCGCCACACTCAGCCGGTCCTGCTCCCCCCAGGCGCGCATCTCCCGGGCGTAGGGGGACATGGCCAGGCCCATGAGGGGTCGGGCCAGGCGGGGGTGGCGCAGGACCCAGGTGGTGCCCTCGGTATGGGTGGTGACCAACCGCCGATCCTCCAGGGTGTGGACGATGCCGAGGGTCAGGGGGCCGTTGGGGTCGACGTGCGAGGAGCCGGTCGGGCCTCGGTCTCCGGAGGCCACGAGTCTGCGCAGCCAGGCCTGTGGGACATCGGGTGGGACCAGGTGTTCGGCCGCCGATTCCTCCAAGAGCCCGGCCAGACGTTCGGTGAGGGCCCGGTCGATCTCGGTGTCGTCTTCGGGGACGAGGGTGGTCTGTTGCTCCGCCGCCTCCTCCCACAGGGTGAGGCCCAGCAACTGCACGAGCGCCGGTTCGACGTCCTTGGTGCGGTGGTCGGGGCGTCCGCCGGAGGTGCGGATGGTGCGCGCCTCCTCCACCAGCCGCCCGGGTTCCATCGGCCCGATCCGCGATCCCACCGTGGCCAGGCAGCCCGCCACCACGGAGCGGGCGGTGTCCGGGGTGAAGGGTCCCAGTGCGACCTCGGCGTGCTCGACCTCGCGTTTGTCGACGAGTCGGCGCAGTTCGTCGAGGTGTCCGCTGCGCACGGTCACCAGCAGATGCAGGTCCTCGCGGGCCTCCAGGGCGCCGAAGAGTTCCTCCAGGAAGTCCTTGCGCCACCGCTCGGGTACGGGCGAGCGACGCAGGAGGAGCTCGGTCTGGTCCAATACGGCGAACATGGGGCGAGAGCGACCGTAGCGGTCGGTTTCGGTGCGGGCGCGCAGGAAGTCGATGAGCGAGGTGCCCGGCACGTGGGTGGGGAATTCGTCCGGGCTCCACACCGCCAGCAGGGCCCGGGTGTAGGGGTTCTGGGCGGGTAGCACCGCGGAGGGGAAAACGGGGTCGAAGCGCAGGTCTCCGATGGGCAGCACCATGTGGCCCTGGTCGGCCAGAGCGGGAGCCGCGCCGGCCCGTACCAAGGAGGTCTTGCCGACGCCGCTGTCGCCGTGCAGCACCGTGAGGCGGTGCCCGGTCCAGGCCCGCGCCACCGCCTCGGTCTCCTCGTCTCGGCCGAGGAAGAGCGGGCGGTCCCGGGCCAGATAGTGGCGCAACCCGACGAAGGGACCGTGTGCGCGCCCGAGGACGGCTCGTGTCATGGAAGGGCTCCCGGCCGGCGAGAACAAGGACGGTTCTGGCGCGAAACAGCGCTGTCCATAGTGCCACGAACCAGGCGCTCTTTCGAGCCCCGGCGACATTCCTGTGGCTTTTAGGCTGTATCCGACCATGGAACGTGTCCGCGCTTCTCTGGAGAACTTGCCCAACACGAGCGCGACATAATCATGGTTGTCGATCGGGTGACGACAACGGGCACGGATGAAGTCCGCGCCCGTGACCGATACCCCGTTTTCTCATTCCGGGTCGTTGACGAACCCGGCGACCACCTCGGCGCCGGCCTCCCTCGGGTCGAGTACCGAGCGCAGGGCCTCCGCGATCACCGAATCCCTGATTCCGTCGAGGTCGTGCAGGGACAGCCCGCCGACGTCGACCAGGGCGGTGCCGCCGCCGAACTCGTGTTCCGCCATGTCCTTCCCTCCGTGTCACCGTCTTTCGACAGCCCACCGTGAAAGGACGGTGGGGACCGCCCTTTCACGTGATCATTCGAACCGGTTGTCGTAGGGAGTTCTTACCACACACCTGTCGCCGACTAACATCATCGCCTACGCTGAGTTTTCACACGTGATTCCCGAGCGACTTCCAACGACACAACACAACACCAGGGCTTTTCCACAGTGTGAGAAATAGGGAGCCTGGTGAGGCCTATGTGAAAACGGAGGACACCGAGTGACCACTTCCCAGGGGCGTTTTCCCGGCCAGGGCAGGAGCCGATTCCCGGAGGTGTGGGGCAGGGTTCCACCGCGCCACAAGAACTTCACCGGACGCACCGAACAACTCAACGAACTACGCGCTGGCCTGCTCAACCAGGTGACCGCGGTCGTACCCACCCCCGAGCCGGTGGTGCCTCGGACCCTTCACGGGTACGGCGGCGTGGGCAAGACGCTCATGGCGGTGGAGTACGCGCACCGGTTCCGGGACGAGTACGACCTGGTGTGGTGGGTGATGGCCGACCAGCCCGGCCTGGTCCGCTCCTCCTTGGCTCACCTGGCGCCGCACCTGGAACTGGCGGGGCCCGCCGTCACCGGTGTGGAGGAGGCCGCCAACGGGGTCCTGGAGGCGTTGCGCAAGGGTGATCCCTACTCTCGGTGGTTGCTCATCTTCGACAACGCCGACGAGCCCGAAGAGCTCAACGACGTCATCCCCCAAGGTCCCGGACACGTCCTCATCACCACGCGCAACCACCGGTGGGGCGGGGTGGCCGAGACCGTCCCCGTGAACGTCTTCGCCGAGCACGAGAGCGTGGAGTTCCTCAAGAAGCGCATCCCTCGGGGCATCAGCGGCGACGAGGCCACCGAGCTGGCCGAGGCGTTGGGGCATCTGCCCTTGGCCCTGGAACAGGCGGGTGCGCTGCAGTCCGAGACCGGGATGTCGGTCGGGGAGTACCTGGGGTTGTTGTCGGAACGGACCGGTCCCCTGCTCCGGGAGGGCAAGCCGCCCGAGTACCCCCAGCCCATGACGGCGGCCTGGCAGTTGTCGGTGGCCAAGCTGCAGGAGAACCTGCCCGAGGCGATGGAACTCCTGCGGTGCTGCGCCTTCTTCGGACCCGAGCCGATCCCGAGGGACCTGTTCTTCCCCGTGGACGAGGGCAGGGTGCGCCCGGAGATGGCACAGCTGATGTCCGACCCGATCCGTCTCAGCAAGGCCATCGGCCAGTTGGGACGGTACGCGTTGGTCCGTCTGGACAACTCCAACCGCACCGTCCAGGTGCACCGGCTGATCCAGGCGCTGGTACGCGAGGAACTGGACGAACAGACCCAGGAGGAGATCCGACTGGAGGTGTGGTCGCTGCTCAGCGCCGCGGCCCCCAAGAACTTCACCGATCCCGCCTCCCAGGCCCGCTACCTGGAGTTGCTCTCCCACATGCGTCCGGCGCGGGTCGCCGAGTCCGCCATCCCGCAGGTGCGGGAGTTCGGGTTGAACATGCTCGACTTCCTGTACACCTCGGGCAACTACGAGACCGCGAGCGAGCACGCACAAGGGTTCATCGAGAAGTGGAGCGCCGACTCGGGCAACGAGGATCCGCACGTACTGCGGGCCCAGGCCAAGTACGCCAACCGGCTGCGCGACCTGGGCAGGTTCACCGAAGCCCAGGACATCAACCGGGCGATCCTTCCCTCGATGACACGGGTTCTGGGCGCGAACCACTCCGACACACTCTCGGTGCTCTCCGGCCGCGGTGCCGATTACCGTGCCCGCGGTGACTTCTGGAAGGCCCGCGAACACGACGAGGAGGTACTGCGCCAGTACGAGGAGGCCTTCGGCCCCAACGACCCCGCCACCCTGCGGGCTCTGAACAACCTCGCCCTGGACCACGCGTTGACCAGTGACTTCGGCGGCTCCCAGGCCAGGCACGAACGTTCCTACATGTTGTTCAAGCGGGTCGGTCCGACCGGCGGCTCACCGGTTCTGCTCGCCTACTGGAACGCGCTGGCACAGGCGGTGCGCCTGTCCGGGGACTACACGGAAGCATGCGACCTGGGCGAAGACGCCCTGGCCTACGGTCGCGACCAGTTGGGGGTGGAGGACCCTCGCACCCTGCGCACCCAGGTGGACCTGGCCATCGCCCGCCGCCTGTCCGGGGAGGTCGAGGAAGCCCTCGACCTGGGCCAGGACGCCCATTCCCGTTACCTGCGTCTGCACGGTATCCACCACCCCAGCACCCTGGCCGCGGCGATGTGCCTGGCCAACCTGTGGCGGATGACCGGGGAACTGGACGGCGCGTTGGAACTGGCCGAGGACACCGACCTGCGCTACGCCCAGGCCTATGGCCATGACCACCCCTACAAGCACGGATGCACCAGCAACGTGGCACTCCTGTACAGGCTGTTGGGTGACCCGGAGCGAGCCCGGTCGATGAACGAGAGCGCGCTGATCGCCTTGGAGGCCCGACTGGGCCGCAACCACCACTACACGCTGGCCGCCGCCACCAACCTGGCCGGCGACCTGGCGGCGTTGGGCGACACCGACAACGCCGCCCGGCTCGGCCAGGGGACACTGCGTCGCTACCGCGAGTTGGTGGGAGAGGAACACCCCAACAGCCTGGCCTGCGCCTCCAACCTGGTGCTGGACCTGCGAGCAGAGAAGAAGTCGACGGAGGCCAAGGAACTGTCCGACCACACCTACGACGCCTATGTACGCGCCCTGGGCCGTGAACACCCCTTCACCGGCGCGTGCGAGGAGAACCGCCGTCTGGTCGCCGACTTCGACCCGCCCCTGTTGTGAGGCCGGCACACCAGCCCTGAGGCCCCGCTCTACTGCGGGACCTCGGGCCTCAGCCCGAGGTCCCGTTGCGGGCGCGCCACCGGTCCAGGTGGCGGCGGGCCGTGTCCTGCGCGGCGCGTTCGGCCGAGTCCGGGACCGGATCGTCCAGCCACTCCCGCAGGGTGTGGTCGGTCAAGGCGAGAAAGCGCTTGCCGTCGGTGGTGAGCCGCCCCGAGTCGGCCAAGACGCGGGCCGCGTCGACCGTGGAGCGGCGCCAATGCGCGAAGTCCACATGGGCGCGACGCGCCTCCTCCCCTTCGGTGACATGCCGGTACCGGCGCCAGAACCCGGCCACGCCCAGATGGGCGTACACACCCTGCAGCAATCCAGAGGCGGGGCGAGGGTCGGGGCGCCAGGGCGCGTAGTAGCGGCTCCCATCCTCGGGCAGGGTCAGGTCGACCAGGTCGAGCAGGGCTGTGAGCTTGGCGTGCTGGACCTCGTGCGCGAAGGTGAGCGCGAACGGCACCGGCCCGGTGGGACGGGACAACCCCAGGTTCCCGAAGGCGTGCCGGGCCGTGGCGCTGGTGTGCACCTTGCCGCCCGGCGCGGTGATGGGGGTGAGTGTGGTGACGATGGTCGACGTCTCCTCCGCGATGGTCCAGTGATGGTCCACCAGCGACTCCCAGGCCTGCTGCAGGGTGCCTCGCCACCAGCACAGTTCCTCCGCGTCCAGGCGCCGGGCGATCAGGTCGGTACCGGGCATGCGGTCCGGGTCCTGATCGTCCAAGAGCAGTTCGAGTCGCCGACCTCGGTGTTCGGCCGCGAGTCTTCGTAGGGCGTGCCATCCGGGGGCGTCCTCGTGCGGGTCCTCGGGGACCTCCACCTCGGACCGGCCCGCCACCCCGATGGCGGCCCGTCCGTCGACGATCTCCACCAGCGCGGAGGGTGCATCGCCGACCAGGGCACGTCCCAGGGAGGGCAGTGGAACGGTCGGGCCGTCCAGGGGGACCTCGACTCGGGCGTCCAAGCCGGCGCGCAGGGCCGCCGCCGCGGCGAGCGCGGACAGCGCCTCGACGCGGGCGGGTTCGGCGCGGTGACCGGCCAGGGCCAGGGCGGTACGGCGTGCCCATACTCCGACGGTGGGGGTGCGCAACAACCGCGCGACCGGGTCGGGCGCGTGTTGTTGGGCGCGGGCCAGCAGTTCGTAGGCGTCCCGGGCGTGTACGGCCCCGGGGTGCCCCGTCTCGTGGGCGACGTCCACGACGCGACGCAGCAGGAGCAGGTGCTTGCCGTACTGCGCGGAGCACAGGTGGACGGCGGCGGCCCGCCCACCTGAGCCTCGGGCCAGGTCGTCGAACAGCGGGTCGGGGACCGGTCCCGGCATCTAGAGTTCCTTCCTGATCCGGGCCACGTCCGCGGCCACGGTCCGGTGGATGTGGGTGATCAGGTGGTAGAGGTCGGCGCAGTAGACCGAGGGGTTGAGGAAGCCATGGCCGGAGCGGTAGCGGTGCGGGTAGAGCCCGCCGCCGCACACCTTGGCCAGTGGGCAGGCGGCGCAGGTGGGACTCAGGGCACGGGCGCCGATCTGGCGGGCGGCCACCGAGGGCAGGTAGAGGGCGTCCTCGAAGGGGTGGGTGAAGGTGTGCAAGGGGGTGTGCGCGGCCCCCTCGAAGGCGGACTTGAGACTGTCGACCTGTTCGACGCTTCCGTCGGTCTCAACGACCACCAGCGCGGCCGGTGAGAGCCCGATGCTCTCGGCACGGGAGGGACCGCCCAAGAGCAAGCGGATGATCTCATTGAACATGCGGACGTTGGTCTCGCGTTCGGGTGCGCCGTACCAACGGTCGAACACCGCTGCCATCCAGCGACCGTAGTGGGGTTCGGTGGGCGACCATCCCGGTGGCGGCTCGTCCCAGTGGCCGTGCGGCAGGAGGAAGTCGATGCCGGGTGGGCCGTACCCGATCAGGTGCTCGAAGGTGGCGACGGGGTCCGATTCCAGGTCGACGGTGGTGAGCAGTCCGGACAACAGGCGGCGGTCGCGGGTGTTGAGGCGTTCGATGCCGGTCTGTACCTCGGCGTGGCTGCCACGTCCGTTGGCGCGGGTGCGGTGCCGGTCGTGGTCCTCGCGCGCGCCGTCGATGCTGACACCGACCCGGATACCGAACTCCTCGAACAGGTCGAGGTAGTGCCGGTCGATGAGCACGCCGTTGGTCTGCATGCGCAGGGCGACCTGCACGTCGGGGTCACAGGCCTTGCGCAACGACTCGGCGACGTACCTCAGGTGGTCGGGGCCCACCAACAGGGGTTCGCCGCCGTGCAGGACGACGTCGACACGGTCACGGCCGTGGGTGCGGGCGTGTTCGGCGATGCGTCCGGCGACCCGGTCGACGGTGGGCTTGGCCATGCGTCTGGGTTGGGAGCGCCAACCCTGGTCGGCCATCTCGTACATGTAGCAGTAGTCGCAGGCGAGGTTGCAGCGACTGTGGATCTTGAGGATGAACTCGCGAAAGGGTGTGGGACGCCATCCCTGGCCGAGAAGTTCGTCGACGTCCATGTCTTCGGGCCATTCGGTGGGTCTTTCCGATCCGGTACTCCTTGTCACGCCGGGGGTCCTCCTATGGTGAGGGCACGCGCGAAATACGATTGATCATCGCATTTACCGGAATACGTACTCTCATGGGGTATCCACAAACCTCACCGGTGGGTAGTCCATCCACGCCTTCCGGTAGCGCCAATCTGTCCTTTACGCCCGATCCGTCCAGGTTCATCCTGCGACGGGCCGAGACAGTGTCTTGGCCGACGAACTCCACCCCATGGCCGATACCGGCCGGCACTTCGATGATTACCCGACCCCGCGACGCGGTAGCGAGCCCTTTCCTACTCACGTCCCGAACCAGGATCTTTCGCCATCCCTTTCAGGGTTTTCACCCACCTTCGTTATGACGATCCGCGACCGCGAGGAATGGCGAACCGTTCCTCCACGAACCGTGCGACCGCCCGAACAGGCATGTCGGGCGTACGGGGTCGGCACCGGTTTCCACGTTTGCCCCTACGAGGACCCCGCGTGCGGCTAGTCTGATGCCGTTTCGGCCACCCCCGTCACTTTGGGTGAAGATCTAATGACTGAGCGCCTTCTCTCCGCCATCTCCGCCTGCATCGACTGGGCGCACACCGTCAAGGAACCTCCCACCCTGCACATCGAGGCACTGGTACTCCTACTCAGCGCCCACCAGGACACGGGCGCCACCGATCCCGGTGACTGGACCGTGGACGACGTCCACGAGGTGGCGACCCTGCTCCGTCACCGCGACCGGTTGCCCGAACTGATCCGTGAGACCTGGCTCAGCTGGTGCGACCACCTGGTCACCGACGCACGCCTGGTGTCGACCGAGACCCCGCGCCGGCTGCGCACGGCGATCGAGAAGGTCGACCTGAGCCGATCCGATCACGCCGAGCCGGACTCCGAGGCGCCACCGGAGGTCGCCGCCCCTCTCCTGGAACGCCTGGGGTATGGGGAGACCGAGAACCCCGAACCACCGCGCCCCTACCTGCCCACGCCCGTGGCCGACCTGGACATCCGCGCCGGAGCGTGCCCCACCTTGCACCTGGCCGCGCGACTGTCCGCGTGGATGGACCCGCAGGCTCTGCTTCGCCCCTACACCGAGCACGACGCTCTCGGCGAGAACGACACCGCCGAGGCGGCCCGGGTCCTGGACGTCCCCTCCGGCGAGATCCCGTTCCTGTTCTCCGTCGCCCGCGCCGCGGGCCTGGTGCGCACCGACTATCTGCACGCCCGCCCTGGACCGGCGGCGCACTCGTGGGTGGGAAGGACCCCGGGTGCGATCGCCGACGCCTGGGCCGATGCCCTGTCCAGCATGACCGCCCGGCCCGGGGCCACACCCTTCCTGGTACTCGGCGAACTCTTCCTCACCGGGAGGGCACTGTCTCCGGACGAACTGGTCCACGTGTGCGCCGAACCGGACCCGGAGTCGTATCTGCCCCGGGTGTTGGAGGTCCTGACCGAGCTGGGGGCGGTGACGGCGACCGACGACGGTCGGCACCTGATCACGGGGTTGGGCGACCACTGCGTCGCCCGCCGATTGAGCGCCTGTGGGGTCGAGGTACCCGCCACACCACCGGTCACGGAGCTGAGTTCCACCGAACTCCTGGGATTGGCGGCAGCGGCTCGGCCGATCGACATCGAGCCCCTGCTGGATCAGTGGTCGGCGGGCCGGGAACCGTCCGAGGCCGCTCGTGAACTTCTCGCCGCCGGTTTGTCACCGGATGATCCCGAGGACTTCGTTCGTTCCATGACCGACCGCCCTCGGGGCGGTACCGTCCTGGAGTATGCCGGTCAGGACTCGCGTCTGACCGATGCCGTGCGGCGGGCCGATTCCTCGGAACCCCGTGATCCCTCACCGTCGCCCTTCGTCAGAGCCGGTGTGGACCGGTTCGAGGACGAGTCCTGCTTCGACTTCGCTGATGAGCACGAGTTCCCCGAAGACCCCGACGGTGGGTACGGGTTCCCTTTCGGAACCGAAGGTCAGCCCTACATGGAGTCGAGTCCGCACTGGGAGTCGGAGTCGAGCCACTGACCCGCCAGAGCAGATAAGGCGGGACCCGCCACGCTCCGTAGGCGAAACCACGATGCGGGGCGCACGAGCCTCCGCTCACCAGGGCCGGCGATCCACCGCTGGATCCGCCGACCCCGAGTCCGGGGTCCCACGGGTTGCGGGTGGGTCCGTACAGCACCGACTCGGTGGCGAAGCTCAGCCCCAGTTCCGGTGCGGTGCTCCGGCCCAGCGTCACCAGGCCGGCCTTACGGAAACGGGCCATCACCTCCTGGTCCACGGCGGCCGACGCGCCGCGCAGGGCCCGGCTGCCCAAGGTGAAGGGCACGCCTCGGGCCACTGGGCCGCTGTCCTTGATCACGAAGGGCACCCCGGCCAAGGGTCCGTGGGGGTCATGGGACAGCGCCGGTTCGAACAACGGCCGGGTCAGGGCGTTGAGTTCGGTGTGGGCCCGGGTCAGGGACTCCCTGGCCGCGGACTCCACCTCGGCCGGTGAGGCCTCCCCGGCCCGTAGCGTCGCCGCCAGGGCGGTGGAGTCCAGTTCGGCGTACTCGTCCGGGCGCGGGTCGTTCATCCCCTCAGGTTCCGGGCGTAGACGAGAAGGTCCACGGCGGGAATCGGGGACCAGTCACGCTCGGGCAGTCGGGTGAAACCGTGCGTCTCGTACAGGCGTCGGGCACCGATCATGATCTGCTGGGTGGACAACACCAGACGATCGAGCCCGTCACGTTCGGCGCGTTCGATCACGGCTTTGACCAGGGCGGCGCCGATTCCGCGGCGTTGTGCTTCAGGAGCGACGGCGAAGGCCCTGATCTCGGCCTCCCGTGGCCCTCGCGCCGCCTCACAGCGCGGCCCCCAGGGCACGTACACGACCGTGCCCAACACGGTGTCACCCTCCACGGCCGCCATGACCTCGTCCGGGGCGTCCCACCCCAGTTCGCGCAAGGTGTCGGCGTAGGAGGGGCCGGTGTCCAACAGGCTCTGGTCCCGGTAGGCCCGAACCCTCAGGTCTCCGATCACGGTGTGCTCGGAGGGCAGCGCGGTGCGAATCATCATTCCGGTATTGAAGCAGAGTCGTTCCGGTCGCCGCCTCCATTTTTCCCTTGCCCCCCTGACCTGGGAAAACCAGGTTATCCACAGGCCTTCTGCGGATTTCTCCGATTTCACCGACGATGGGGGCACGACCATCCCGACACCTACTTCCCGTGGGGCGCCATGACCATCGTCGAACCCGTCCGCTTCCGCCTACTTCGAGGCACCATTCCGTACCTGCTCTCCCTCGTCGTCGAGGAGGGGTTGCGCACCCTGAACGAGTTCCTTCAACCTCGTCCCACCCTCACCCCTCCAGGCCCGAAGGGCCTCGGGCGGGTTTCGAGGCACGGCGTCCCCGAAGAACCGCCGCCCAGGACCAGGCCCCCGAGTACCGCGATGAGCGATATGTGCCGGCGGTACGACGGGGCCAAGACCTCTCCTACCGGTCGGCCCCGTTGTGGGATGGGCGTCCCCCTGCGCGGCGAGAGTGATGGCTGTACGCGGAGGGCGATGTGGCGGCCGACCGGTGATCGTTCCAAGACCGATCGGATCCCCGCCCCGGCGACCGGTCGACATCATCGTGAACCGCTCAAGGAGGTCACCGTGGACACCACCTCCGCGCCGATGGACCGAAGCACTCTCGAAACGTCCGATCAGCGGGGAGAACCCTTCGACTCGTCCGTCGGGGAGACCATGTCCTCGTCGGACGAGGAAGTCGACCTTCGGTGGCGTCCCCAGACCCGCGATGAGGGTCCACTGACCATCCGTCTGGTACCGGTGGGTCAGGCGGCTCTTCAGGCGCGGAGTTGCCCTGGCCTGATCGACGCGTTGCGGTTGACCTCGTGGGTGGGTTCGGCGGTGCCCCTTGTCCGAGGGGGCGGGCCCGAGCGGTTCCGCGCCGAGGACCGGAGCCGGGCGGCCGCCGAGCTGGGTTTGACCCCCAAGGAGATCCCGCGAGTGTTCGAAGCGGCGCTGCGTGCCGGATTCCTGTACACGAGCGCCTCCGATGTCCTGCCCGAGGACGCCATGGAGATCTGGTGTGACGATGAGCGCCTCGTGCGGGCCTGGTCGCGGGCCCTTCCGGTCCTGGCGGGCCCTGATCCGGCTCTTCGTGTACTGGACATCCTCTTCACCTCCGGCCGTGGTCGGTCCTTGGAGGGGTTGGCGCACGAACTCGACGATGTCGAAGGTGTCCCTGCGGCGGTGCACTCCCTGATCCGTTCAGGGGCCGTTGAGCCCCTCCCGAACGGCCAGGTGCGCATCACCCGGTTGGGTGACCACGGCATGGCCCGTCGTCGACACGAGCGGGACGAACCGCTGTTGGAGCATCCGCGGGTCTGCGATCTCTCGGCGCGGGCGCTTTTGCTGCTCCTGTGGGACTCACGGTCGGTCGACATCGAGACGATGGGCGCGGAGTGGGTCGCCGAGCGTTGTGCGCGAGAGGCGGCCCGGTCGCTGTTGGCGGCCTGTACCGACCCCGCGGACTGGCGGCTGCGTGTGCACGCCTTCCGGGTGCTTCGCGGGGTGGGGCCCGAGGCCGACGAAGTACTGGACACCTACCGCGATCACCCGGTCCTGGGTGGTTGGGTGGCGCACGCCCGGCATCGGACCGGGCGGGTCCGGATCACGCAACTGGTGATGGCCGTGCTCGACACCTACGCCGTGCGGGTGGATTCGGGACTGCCGTTGCCGGAGGATCGCGAGCTCTGGCGCGATCCGGAGACCGTCACGAAGTTGATGTGGGGGTCGGGCCATCCGGCCGCGGACAGCGTGCTCAGTGCGATCGCCCTGGGCGCGTTGGGGCCGCGTCCGGCCCGCGCCGCCCGCCGCACACCCGTGTTCTACAACGGGTAGGTCCATCTCGGTGCGGCGCACGCGCTGCCACCCTTCCCTGCCCTGACCGGCAGACCGGCGGGGCAGGGAAGGGCGCACGTCCCGCCGTCCGGTGGTCCGAAGCCCACGCTTCGAACCACCGGACGGTGAACACCATGGGGCCAAGGATCAGTTCCGGGCCGTGCTCATGGTCGACTCGTCGGCCAACAGTCCCGCCAGCTCCTCGAAGGCACCGCCCAGTTCTTGGACGAAGCGCTCCTGCACCTCGGCCAGGCTTCGCGGAGCGTGCAGGTGGAGGTCGATCCGCTCCGGCAGCAGGATGTACCCGATGCCGATGCAGTCGGGGCCGGTCGAGCCGAACCCCCACAGGTTCACCGACCGGCAGGGCACCGAACTGGTGGACAGGTGGTCCGAACGCATGATCCGCCAGCCCGGGCTGTCGTACAGGGCCATCGGTGTCTCGGCTCCGAGCGCGGCACCACGGTCCCTGCGTATGAGTTCGAGCGTCCACAAGTGCCGTTCGGGCCCCTCACCGACCTGGCAGCCCTTGGCGCGCGCCGAGTGCTCGCGAGCGGCGGCTCGGGCCGCGGCCTCGCGGGTGCCCGCGTCCGCGTCCGGGTCCTCCATCGCCTCGACGAAGGCGACCGACTCGGGGGTGATCACACGCATCGACTCGGTGCGGCCGTAGTGGTACTGCCGGCTGGAGATCGACTCGTAGGTGGCGCCCGGTCGTCCCTTGGCACGCTGGTGGGCGAGTTGGAAGGCCAGTTGGATGAAGGCGTCGGGTGATACGCCGAGCGCCTTGGCGCGTTCACTGTTGAAATCACGGCTGCTGAACGTGGCGTTGACGCCTTGGGCCGCGTAGTCGGCGAAGGCCTCACCGGACTCACGGATGTCGGCGCGCAGCGCTTCGTCGAGGACGAACTCCACCGGAGCGAACCCGGGTACGCGACCACTGTCGGTGCCGGTGCGCTCCGGTGCCGAGAAGGCATCGATCGCGTTGAGGAAGGAGGCGGCCGTGGTGCCGTCCAGTGTGCTGTGCTCGCAGTTGAGACCGGCCCGACCGTTGGGGAAGACCACGAAGCCGAGGACCTTGTCGAACCAGCGGTTCGCGCTGTCACCGTGCAGGAGCCGGGCGGCCGCGGCCCGGTCGTCGGTGGGGGTGTCCCCCTCCAGGGTCAGGCACAGCAGCGCGGTCTCCACGGTCTCCAGTGCCACGAGGTTGGCTGAGTCGATCTCGAGCAGCGCGTACCTGCTGCGAGCCCACTTGGTCCGGTCCTTGGTGGTCAGGTGGCCGACCGACTGCCCCGGGGCGGTCTGTTCCGACACGGTCGCGAGCAGCTCGCGCAACCCTGTGGTCAGCTCGTCAGGGGTGTGGGGGCGACCGTCGGGGTCGAGCACGTCGAAGGAGAACATGTGCCCGTGGGTGAACACGATGATGTGTCTTGCCCGCGAAGGCCCGGGGTGTTCGGGGCTGTAGGGGGTGCGGACGGTGTCCATCATCTCGCCTGGGATACGGGTCGTACCGAAGAGGCGTTTGAGCTGTTCCATCGATTGGGGCCGCCCACGTGGCGCCTCCGGGGGCACCTCTTCGGCGTCGACGCGCCGCTTGAAGTCCACGGCTGCGGCCAGCAGGTCCGCCGCGCGTTCGCACTGGTCGCCTTCGCGGTCGGTGAGCAGGAAGAAGTAGTTGACGTCCAGTGCGACCCGGCCCCGAGCGCCGAGGTACTGGCTCGGCCAGTAGTCGTCCAGCCAGGTTTGTGAGTCCTGGCTCGCGTCGACGCGTTCCAGTTCGGAATGCAGTGCCCAGGCTGGGCTCTCCGGGCTCAGGAACTCCTCCACCGCGGTCTCTGTGGCGGTGAACTGCGCGCTGTCCAACAAAGGTTCGCACCAGCGCAGGAACCGCTGCGCGCTGTCTCTGAGCGCCGGCAATGGCAGCCGGGGAAGGTCGTCGTCGTGGGCGAAGGTGCCGGGTCGATGGGGGTCGGTCATGGGGGTCTCGCTTTCGTTTTCGACGGTGAGGGCCGAGCGTGTGCAGATGCTCCGTGGGTCGTCGGGACGGGATCTCGTGTGTGGTCGGCGGTGGGCCCTACCGGGCGCTCGGTGTCTTGGGGTCCTGGGCGGCACTGGGAGGCGTCTTCCCGGTCGGGTGTCACCGGTCGATCCCGGTGCTTCGGGCGAGGGTGGTCGTGTCGTCCGTGCCCGAGCCGTCGGTCCATGGGCGCATCACCGTGTACGGGGGCGCCCATCGGCGGTAGAAGGTTCGGGAAGGTGTTCGAGGTGGGACTCGGCGAGTCCGGGGGCGCCGGCCCGCAAGCCTGTGGCTTCAGCCACGGGTGGTTGACCTTGTCGCCTCCACGGGGGTTGGACCAGCCGTTGTGATCGCGGCGCGAGTCTACTGTTCGGTAACCACTGCGTTGTGGGCGGGATCGCCTACGAGGACGGGGCTTCGAGTGGTGTTCCCGGCGTGTCCCACGCCTTCGCTTCCCGGCTTCGATTCCGGAAACCGTCGATCACCGGAGGTGGGTAGCCTCGATGCTCCGTCGTCTTCGTCGAAGGGTCCGTTCATGAGTCGTCACGTCCTGGTCACCGGTGCCGCGCGAGGTATCGGTCGCGCGATCGCCATCGCCTTCGCCGACGCGGGCGATCGGGTCGCCGTGCACTACGGCTCAAACCGGGAGGGCGCCGAGGAGACGCTCCGGTCGCTGCCCGGTGTCGGCCACGTACTGGTCTGCGCCGACCTGAGCGAGCCGACCGCCGCGTCCGAACTGGTCGAGACGGTCCTGGAACGACTCGGAGGGCTGGACGTCCTGGTCAACAACGCGGCCGTGAACCTGCCCCACCCGATCGCCGAGACGCCCTTCGATGAGTGGGTGACGGTGTGGCGCCGAACCCTGGACGTCAACGTCCTGGGCGCGGCCCACATCGGTCATCGGGCCGCCCGACACATGATCGACCAGGGGGTGCGCGGACGCATCGTCAACATCGGCTCTCGGGGTGCGTTCAAGGGGGAGCCGGAGCACCCGGCCTACGGTGCGAGCAAGGCCGCCTTGCACGCGATGGGCCAGTCCCTGGCCGTGGCACTGGCTCCGCACGGGATCGGCGTGGCGTCCGTCGCCCCGGGTTTCGTCGCGACCGAGCGGGTGGCTCACCGGGTCACCGACCAGGTGCGCGCGCAGAGCCCCTTCGGGCGGGTGGCCACCCCCGAGGAGGTCGCCGCGGCCGTGCTGTTCCTGGCCTCACCCGAGGCGGAGTGGGCCTCGGGTTCCGTCCTGGATCTGAACGGGGCCTCGTACCTGCACTGATCCGTCCCATTGGTGTTGGTCCTCGGGTGCGTCCCGGGCGGGCCCTGACCGTGGGCCACGGAGGTCGGCGGCCGGCCGCCGATCCCAAGGGGTCACGGCGAAGGGCCCGATGCGTCATGCCCCAAACCCCGCTTCTATCGCTTTCGTCGCCACTATGTCGGCGAAACCACCACACGGACATGGCGAGGCGCTGTACAAGGGAGAGAAAGGGAGTTCGAGACACCAGGACTCGGGGGCAGGAATGTCATCGCACCACTCGGACGCGTCGGCCCACCATCGCTTCGCCGCCCGACCGGTGTCCCTGCGACCGCCCCGGGAACTGGCCCGGTCCGCCTTGGCGACCCCGTTGTTGGGCGACGCCCTGGATCTGGCCCGCTGGTGCGGCCCCATCACCCACGTCGACGTGCACGGTCTGCCGGATCTGGACGACACCCGCGACGCGATCCGCAGGTTCGGTCTTTGGCCCCATCACCTGTGCCGGGATCCCCATCGCCGGGACGAGTGGCTGCGGCGGATCGACTCCCCCGAACAGGCACACCGTTTCATCCGGTCCTGGCGCGCCGCCCTGAGGTTGGGGCTGGTCCAGTGCGAAACGGGCCAGGCACGGCCCGCTCAGGATCTGGACCGCCGGGTGCGCGCCCCCGAACAGGTCCTGCGCTGGTGGGTGCTCGGTTTCCGTGAGTGCGTGGAGCGTTCACTGCGGGAGGTCGCCGGTATCTCACCCGACACAGCTCTGGGACGCCTGTACGAGTCCCCCAATGGTGCTCGTGTCCCGCTGCGCATGCTGACCCAGGAGGTCGTGACCGCTCAGGAGGAGATCCATCTGCCGATGGTGTGCCCGGGGCGCAGCACCGCCAGGCTCGCTCGCGGAGCGTGGGAGCTACGCGATTCCGGCGCGGTCGAGGTCGGGCACAGCACTCCCAGGGCGCCCAAGGACGTTCCTCGCGATCATCGGACCGACCCGCTCTGGGCGGAACTCACCGACCTGGGCCGGTACGGGATACGGCAGATCCTGTTGGCGAGTGGCCGTCCGGCTCCTCTGCTCGATGAGTTCGTGCGGCTCGACGCGGGTGCCTTCTTGGACGCGTTGGCCACGTTCTCCCCCGATGGCCAGCTCGTCGGGCTCACCTCGTGGTCGGACTCCCGCGCGCCCGAGGAGACGCTGAGGGAGATCGTCGCGGTCTGTGCCGGGCCGGGGAGGGCACTGCGTCGTTGGAACGCCGCCTTGGTCCTGGGCCTGATCAGTTCACGCATCGGTCAGCGTCTGCGTCGGTTGTTGGTCGAGCCCGATCCCACGGTGGCGGGTCTGGCCTCGGTGGTGTTGTTGTCCTCGCACATGCTCCCGCAGGAGGAACGCGAGTCGTTGAGCGCCCGGTTCGGGCATTGGACGGCCATCGACGTGTTCGCCGCGGCCTCCGCCCTGGGCGAGTCCGGGATGCGGTCCTTCCTGGTCTCGGAGGCCGCCGAGGGCATCGACCGACACCTGTTCGATGACGTCGACCGGCTCTGGGACCCGGAGCATCCCGATACCCGTGAGGTCCTGCGGGCTCTGGGCAGTCACCATCCCGATCCGGAGGTGGCGGCGCGGGCGAGGGCCGCTCGGGCTCGCGCGCCGCACCCGCCCTGAGGCGTGGGCGACCACCTCCGGCACCCGATCGGACGCTACACCGTGGCCTTCCCTCGTTTTTCGGTCGCGGCCTGTCGCACCCTTCGGTCTCGGCGGCGCAGGACCACCAGTCCGAAGAAGAGTGCGACGGCCATGGTCGCCACCATGATGCCCAGGAATCCCCAGGGGCCCACCAGTGGGCTGACCATCAACGGGATGGCCGCCGCGGTGACCAGTCCACCGCCGAAGAAGGGTTCGAAGATGAGCTGTTTGTATCCGAACGCCGGGTAGGCGGGGGTACGTACTTCCGGGTCCACCACGCGCATCAACACCATGCCGGTGGCCGTCACGCCCATCGACTGACCGAACTCGCCGATGCCGCGCTCGAACCAGAAGTTCGGCATCATGCGCGGCGCCAGGAAGAGGAAGGCGAACAGACACCACAGGATGCCGGCGATCGCCAGGACCGCGAAGGTGAGGATGTTGTCGGCGATGGCCTGCAGTGACAGCGTCGCCATGGCGGCGATGATGAGCACGTCCAAGGACAGGCCCTGGATCCGCTCCACGGAGCGTTCGTCGACGATGTCGTTGCGGTCGAAGCGGTCGATGACCATCTGGACGAGGATGCCGCCGATCATGGCCAGTGGGAACAGCGGCACGTACGCCATGACCTCGATGGTCTCGGCCCACAGTGCCTGCTCCAGCCATTGCAGTCCGGACAGGATCAGCTGACCGATGATGACGGCGACCGCCACCAGACCGAAGTGCAGGGTCAGGGGGTCCATGGACGAGGGGTGCACGGTCATCGTCGAACCGGCGGTGCGGTTGGCCCGCTCGATCAGACCGGCCTGTTCACGGTCGGTGCCCTTGTTGTCGGCGCTGATCACCGAGGTCTTGCCGTGACGCACGCCCCAGTTGATGAGGACGATGCCGATGATGACCCCGGAGAGCAGGCCGACGGTGGCCATGCCCAGTGCGAGGTCCTGACCCTCGGCCCAGCCGACCTGTTCGAAGGTGGTGCCGAGTCCGGCGGCGGTTCCGTGACCGCCCAGGAACCCGATCTCGATGAGCGCTCCGGAGATCACCGGAACGTCGAGGAAGGGCACCAGGACCAGCAGGGCCAGGAGGATACCGATCACGTACTGGCCGCTGGCCACGGTGATACCGAAGGCCAGGTTGGGGCCGGCCAGGTCGACGGCCTCGCGCAGCTTCGGCAGTCGTTTACCGAGGAAGAGGCTGGCGAAGACCACCGAGATGAGCAGGCCGGGCAGGGCCGACCAGACCGACATGACATCCACACCGAACAGGCCGCCCTCGGCCACGCGGTCGGCGAGTCCCACCGCGATGCCCTGGTCCGCGAGCAGGCCCATCGCCCAGCCGAGGACGTCGGGGCCGAGCAACAGGGCGATGCCGCCGCCGATGATCGAGCCGGGCAGGTAGAGCTTCTGGGTGAGCTTCCACTTGACCCGGATCAGCTTGGAGACCAGCAGCAACAACCCGAGGAGCAGGAGTGCGAGGCCAACGGTGTCAGGGGACATATCCACCTCTCGGAACGGCCCCGAGGAGGAACGGTACGGGGCGGACGTGTACCCCTGGCACGCGGACACACGCGTGGCTCGGCACGTGGTCCACCCGCGCAGGGGTCGGGGCTGGGAGGTAGGTCGCATGTGTCAGTGACTCGGCTGACGCGAACACCCGGGAATCTTACACACGGTGATGGGATCGCCAGGACTCGCCCACTTCGCGCTTGGAGGGAACGTGACGAACGGTCGATAACATCCCGATAACCCCACGGGATCGGTAGTGAAGGGGGTGTGATCCGAAAAGCCCCACCCTTGCCGTTTTCACGCTCCGTCAGCGTTCGCCGGGGCGGTGGCGGGTACCCGGAACCGGCCGTCGTACACGCCGATCATCCGCCCGATCTCGGTGGGGATCCTCATAAACCCCGGTCGGCCGTTCGACTCTCCTGTGCGCGCCCTCCCGACCGGGACGCTTACTCGTTCTTCCCCGGGTCCGCCCCGAAGGAATCGGCGTCGCCCCGCCCTGACGTCCAGGGCCGCCCGAACAGTTCTCGGGCCCACCGGGTCAGCTCTCGGTGGCGGGCGTGTTCCGGACCGACCAGGTCCAGGGGTCCGCCCCAGCTCTCCCCCGGTTCCGGTGCTCCCAGGCCGAGGGTCTCCCGAACCGCCGCCAGGACCCCTTCTCCCGGATCATCCTCGACCCGTGGAGCCGAGCGGATCCGTTGGGAGAGCGCGCGACCCACACGGGTGGCCGCGCCGACGCACACCACCCCCAGGAACTCGGCTTCGCGGAAGGCTCGCAGGACCCGGAACTCATGTTCGGGATCGACGGCGGTCAAGGGCTGGTACCAGTGCGCGGCGGAGAGCAGCCACTCGGTTCCCGTTGCCTTCTTGTCCTCCTCGGCCAGATCCCGTGTGGCCCGCGCGCCGTCGATGCCCAGGGTGATTCCGTCCGGCACGTGCGTCAGTGCGCACACCACGGCCCATCTGCTGCGGGCGTCGGCGCCCTCCTCCACTGCCCCGGAGGACACGGGTTCGTCGTCGGTGGGCCACCACAGGCCGTCCTCCGCGCGCCGGGCCCAGCCCTCCAGGAGCGCCACCAGGCGCACCTCCGGGGCGGCGGCCGACCATGCTCGGGCCTGGTCGGAGAGGGTGACGTGATCGTTCTCGGCGATCAACAACCCGGTCCGGGCTCCCACCTCCAGCCAGGTTCTGGCCAGGTCCTCGTTCCCGCCCACCGCCTTGGTGAGCCTGCGTCGCGACGGCACCGCCAGGTGACCGTCACGACGCAACCTCCCGGAGCGTTCGGTGAGAGCGGCCACCAGTCGGGTGTCCGCCCCCGCCAGGAAGGTGAGCGCCTCCCGGGAGAGCTCCTCCACCGCACCGGGTCCACGTCCCTGCGGCATCCCCTCGGCCGGGGGCCCCATGACCTGTGGCGGGGCCGGATCGAACCGGTGTGGGAAGGAGCGCCGGATCGTCAGGGCCACTTCGCGCGCGACCTCGAAGACGCGGGCGTCGTCGGTCTCGTAATCGGTCGGCAGCAGCAACCCGTGCTCCAGCAGCCAGTCCTGTTCGTCGTCGCCCGTTCCGTCCACCGGTAGGTCCATGCCCCACGCCAGGTGGGTCCGGGCGATCTCCACCTGATCGGAGAAGAAGGTCAGCTGCAGGATCCGGTGCCGCACCTCGTGCGGCGCATCGCGTACCAGGGACACCACCCTTTGTTCGTCGGTGAGCGCGTCCGCCAACGTTTTCCTCAGTTCCCACCAGTCCCCGGTGGGATCGAGTCCCAACGCCAAGGCCATCCGGCGCAACGTCGCCAGGCCGTATCTGTCCAGGGCCTCCTCGACCGACCAGGGGTAACCTCGCATGCCGAATTGGTATCCGGCGTCGTCGGGCAGGTGGTAGCCACCATCACCGTCCGGCCACAGGATCGCCAGGTCCAAGAGGTCGGACACGCATTCCTCCGCGCGCATCCTGGCCAACCCGGGGCTGTCGGCGTCCACCTTGGCCAGCAGGGCCTCGTGGTCGACCGGCCCCAGGAGGAACGGGTCCTGGGCGAGGGATCTCCGTCTGCGCGGCCAGCCGCCCTCCGGCCCGCCCGGAAGCAGCTCCTGCGCGTTCTCGGCGACCGCGACCACCGCTCGCAGGATCTGGTGGTGGGGCAGGGGCAGTCGTTCGAAGACCGTGGGCCGCAAGGCCAGGATCATGATCAGGTCGAGCAGGGTGTCGGGGGTGGCCGTCCGGTAGCGGACGGCGCCGTCGGGGATGGTGGACAAGATGTCCGCGACCCGTTCCGGCGGCATGGTGCGAAGGTGGGCGTCCAACGCGGCGAGTCGGTCCATGGTTTCAACTTTAGGGTTCGTCGTGCCCACGCGCACCGATGATTTCCCGGTCTGTGGACAACCCGGACACGGGTCCCCTCGCTCCCGGCTTCGTACCGATCTGCGGGAAACCACTCCACCGGACCGGCGTGGAACGGTAGTAAGGGGTCACCCTCGCTCACACTCACACCCGATGCTGGAAACGGGGCCGGACATGCCCTCTCACGAACCGTCACGGCGGGGACGACCTCCCCTGTCCGCCAGGCCCGTGTCGCTGCCACCGACCGACGTCCTGGCCCGCATGGCTCTGGACTCCCCATTGTTGTGCGACGCCCTGAGTCTCGCCCGCTGGAGCGCCCCCGCCACCCCGGTCACCTCCGGTGGGGTCCCCGGCATCGATGACGCCCGGGCGGCGATCTCCCGCTTCTCTCTGTGGCCGCACGACCTGCCCGGTCATCTGGATCAACGGGTGATCTGGCTCGGTGCGCTGCACTCGGTCGCCGATGTCGCCCACTTCGTGGTGCCCTGGTCCGCCGCGTTGCGTCTGGGGCTGGTCAGCATCGACGATTCCCTGGCCCGTCCCGCTCCCGACCTGGAACATCGGGTGCGCGACCCCGAACAGGTTTTGGAGTGGTGGTTCCACGAGTTCGAGCACACCATCGCGCACGCCCGAGGCGACCTGTCCCGTCCTCGCGATCCCGTGCCCGGCACCACCGGCCCCGATCTGCTCCCGGAGGTGTTGCGGTTCCTGTACGAGGCTCCCGACGGACATCGGCCCGACCTGGACACCCTGGCGTTGGAGGCCTTGTCCAGACCGGTTCCTCGCACCGCCGCCACCGCTACGCCCCACACCACCGATCTGCTCCTGAACGTGTTGTGGCAGCTCTCCGATACCGGGGCCGTGGTGTTGGACCACGCTCCCGAGGACGAGAGCGTGGACCGTTGCACCGTCGAACTCACCGCGTTGGGTCGCCACGGGGTGCGCCGGTTACTCCTGGAGGTGGGGATCCACGCGCCCATCGTGGACACCCTCGCCGAGGCGTGCGCCTCCCGATTCCTGGACGCCCTGGCCGTGCTGCCCTTCGAGGAGCGCTCGCCGGAGGCCGCGCGGTGGTTGGACCGGCGTGGCCCGGAGGAGGCCCTGCGCCAGATCACCGAGGTGGTACGGGGGCCCGGGCTGGCACTGCGCCGTTGGGTGGCCGCCCAAGTGCTCAACACCACCAGTTCCGAACTCGCACCGCGGCTGCGCGTCCTGTTGGCCTCCCCGCACAGCACGGAAGCCTGCCTGGCCGCGATGGTCCTGCTCTCCTCCGGCATGCTGGACCAGCGCGGCATCGATCGACTGTTGGCCCAGTACGGACCATGGGTGGTGATCGACATGGTGGCCGCGGCGATGCCCTCCGACGGTTCGGGACCGACCTCTTTTCTGACCGCGAAGGACAGCCCCGACGTGCACCGATTGCTGTTGGTGGACGCCGATCCGGTCGTACTCGGGGCGCACCCCGACGCCCTGACGGTCTTGGACGCGTTGGCCCGTCACCACCCGCTCGCCGAAGCCGCGGCCCGGGCCGCGGAGCTGGCCGATCGGCTTCGGGCGTTCGGGCGGCCCATGGAACAGTGAGGGGTCAGGCCTTCCCCTCGGCGATCGCGCGGGCGATCTGTTCGCTCATCTGCCGGGCGAGCACGTCGGCGTGGTAGGCGATGTGTTCGGGCAGGTGCCCTTCCATGGCGGCGCGGAACCCGGTGATGTCCGTGGTCGCGTTACGCCCGCTCGGCAGGGGGACGAGCAGTGTGTCGGTGCCACGGAAGGCGATCTGTGTCCCGTACCCGGCGAAGGCCCGGCGAAGCGCGGCCATGGCGGTATCGTCGGGCGCCGCGATCAGCCCCTGTCGGCGGGCGTTCCGCGCGGTGAGCCGAGCCACGCCCGCCGCGATGCGGGGCCACCGGTCCGTGGTCGCGACCACGGCCCGCTCGAAGGTCTCCACCATGTCGCTGGGCGCGAAGGCGCCGTACTCGGGGAGGAGGATCCGCACGCTGGTGGGCGGCAGGTACTCGATCGGCAGGCCCTCCTCCTGATAGGCCCGCACCAGGACGGCCCCGAAATCGGCGTGGACGGGACCCAGGTCGAACGTCCGGGCCTGTTCCAGGTGGGCACGCATCCAGCCGGGGGTCTCCTGCGGGACGCGCGGGTAGCGGCGCATCTCCTGGGCGTAGGCCAGGGGCGCGAGCCCGTTGGGCAACGCCACCTCGTCATATTCGTACTCGGCCCGAAAACGCCCGGAGACCTCCACCGAGATCCGCGCCTCGAACCAGGTGCCCGCTCCCGGTTTCTCGCCCAGGTCCTTCAGTCGCGTGGCCGACACCCGGACCGGCTCGGGTGGGACGAACTCGCGCACCGTGCCGTCGGTGCTCACCGCGACGAGGTCCTCGTAGGTGAAGCCACCCACCCGACGTGTCAGGTATACGACGTTCTGCCAGTCCTCGGGCATGATCTCGACCAGTCCGCGGGCGATCTCCTCGACGGTCTGCTGCTGCCGGATCATGGGCGGCGTCGCGCCCTGCGGTGATTCGGTCATCGGGTGCTCCGAAGCGTTGGGGGTACCGTGGCCCGACCTTCCTACCGCGCGTGTCCGACTTCGCACGCATCGCGCGGGCCGGCGCCCCTTCGGAGACATCGGAGAGGCGGCCGGCCGCACACGGTGTGGGGCGGTGCGCGCCGGGGCCGGTTCGGTGTCGGGCCCATTTCCGTGCGTCCGTTCGGTCGCGGGAAGGGGTCAGTCGGCGAGGGCGTCCAGGTAGACCCATTCGCCCTCGTGGCGGCGGAAGCGGCTGTGCTCGCGCAGCTCGCCGTCCTGGCCGTCCTCCTTGTAGTGGGCGCGGAACTCGACGGTGCCCTCCGTGTGGAAGGGGGTCCCCGCACTCGTTCGCAGGATCTCCAGCCCCGTCCACTCGGTGTCGGGGTCCAGTCCCACGCGCCGGGGGCGGGTGGTGGGATCCCAAGAGCGCAGGAGATAGTCCTCGTCGCCCACGACGAAGGCGCTGTAGCGCGAGCGCATGAGGTTCTCGGCGGTGGTCGCACGGGCCGTACCGGCGTGCAGACGACCGCAACAGGCGTCGTACTTCTCGTCCCGGCCGCACGGGCAGGGCGCATCGGTGGGCAGGGCTCGCGGGGTGGTGGAGCGCCGTGAACGGCGGGATCGCTGCTGGGCCATGTGTCCATTCTGGTGTGCCGGGAACACCGCCCGGCCCGATCGAGGGGAATCGGGTCGGACGGTTCGGACGGAGGGGTCAGGCTCCGCTGTCGCCCGGGCGGCGCGGTGGAGGTGGCGGCAACCATCGCGGCGGCGGACCGTCGTCGGGGGCAGGGCGCGGTTGAGGGATCGGGAGCGCGTACACGTGGGCGTAGTCCATGTCCATCCCCCGGGTTGATACCCAACCTGACCGGTGGAACGAAACACGCGGGATGTCCGCTTCCGGCACCCGGGCATCACCGTTCGGCCCTGCGGGGTGTGCCATCCCGCGTCCTCCACACCAGGTCTGGCCTGTGAAGTCGCCCAACCACTCACGGATGAGCGCTTCCGCGTCCAGGCGTGAGGACATGTGTATAGTCGGTCCGACCGTCGGCCAGGAAGGGTTGGGAACATGGACAACGTGGAGGTGAGCTCCGCCGACATCGCCCGTATCGCCGGGGTCAAACCGACAGCGGTCAGCAACTGGCGTCGACGCCACGACGACTTCCCCACCCCCGTCGGCGGCACCGACCGCAGCCCCCGCTTCGACCTGGCGGAGATCGAGGAGTGGTTGTCCACCCACCGCAGCGTTCCCACCATCGACCCCGACCAACGGCTGTGGCAGGTGGTGGACTCCCTGCGCGGTTCCGCTCCCGTAGAGGACCTCCTCGGGTTGGTGGGCGCGCTGGCCCTGCACCTGCGCGACCACCCCGCGATCCCCTCCGATGACCCGGCCGTGTTGGTGACCGCGGCCCTGGACGGCTTCGAGACACGGTTGCGCGCCTCCGGTTCGGCCTGCCTGGCCGACCATCGGCCCGCCCGGGTCCCCGAAGCACTGCTCCCCGCCCTGGTGGAGACGACCGTGCGCGCCGTCGCCGAGAGCGGACCCGCTCCGGTGCTGGAGCGTATGAGCCGAAGGTCGGAGCAACGCTCCCCCGCCGGTTCGCACAACCTCCCACCGGACCTGGCCGCCTTGATGGTCCACCTCGCCGGAGGCGGCGCGCTGACCGACCCCGCCTGTGGTGGGGGTGAGATCCTGGTGGCGGGGGCCCGCGCCGGGAACGCACCGTTGCGCGCCCAGGACCGGGACCGGTCGGCACTGTGGCTGACCGCGCTGCGCCTGGCCTTCGACGACGCCCTGGACGAACGGGTCGAACTGCGGGTCGGCGATGCCCTTCGCGAACCGGCCTTCACCTCGGATCCGGCCGACTCGGTGGTCACCGCTCCCCCGTTCGGTGAACGCAACTGGGGTGTGGAGGACCTGGTCGAGGATCCGCGGTGGGTGCACGGGCTACCGCCTCGGCTGGAATCCGATCTGGCCTGGGTGCAGCACTCGTTGTCCCAACTGCGACCGGGCGGCACCGCCGTGCTGTTGATGCCCCCGGCCGCGGCCCAACGTCCTTCCGGACGGCGGATCCGCCGTTCGCTGTTGCGGTCCGGCGCGTTCCTCGCGGTGGTGTCGCTGCCCGCCGGTTTCGCCGCGCACTACGCCGTCCCGCTACAGCTGTGGGTGCTGCGCCGAACCGACGAGACGACGACACCCACCCCTTTGTTGTTGGTGGACACCGAGCCGGCCGACCCCGCCCGGGTGGAACGCCCCGAGGACGTGATCGGCCGGATCCGCGGGCTCTGGGAGGACTTCCGCGACTCCCCGGAGGGTTTCAAGGAGGTTCCGGGGGCGGCGCGGGCCGTGGAACCGGTGGAGCTGCTCGACGAGGAGATCGACCTCACTCCCCGCCGCCATCTGCCCCTACCCCGTTCGAGCGCCCGAGACCTCGGCCTGTTCGCCCGGCGACGCACCGAGATGGAACGGTCGCTGCGGTCGCTGCGGTCACTGCTTCCGGAGGTCCCCGAAACCCTGCCCGAGGCCGCGCCCACCCCGGTCGTCACCCTGGGAGAACTGGCCAAGGCCGGTTCGGTCACCATCCGGCGTCACCGTGTCCGTCGCCCCGAGGAGGAGGGCGGTCCACAGGTCCAAGCGCGGGTGCTGACGCCACAGGACGTGATGCGCGGGACGCCGGCGACCCGGACCGAACGCGTGGACGCCGACCCCATGCGCAACCCACCGTTGCGGGAGGGCGATGTGGTCATCCCCGTGGTCACCGAACGCCCGCTGGCCCGGGTGGTCACCGCCGAGGACGCCGGGGCCCACCTCCACGGCGGGTTGTACGTGGTGAGCACCAACCCGGCGGCCGTGGACCCCTGGTTCCTCGCGGGTTTCGTCAGCAGTGAGGCCGAGCGCGGACACATCGCCCGGGTGAGCAGCAGCATGCGCGGCTCCCTCCGGTTGGAACCGCAGCGATTCCGTCTGCCCGTGCTGTCCATCCAGGAGCAACGCGCCCACGGGGAGCGTTTCCGTCGGGTCGAACGGTTCCGTCGGGCGCTACGGGAGCTACAGGAACTGGGCACGGAACTGGCCGACCAGGCCGTCGATCTGGCCGTGGAGCTCACCACCGACCGGACGACCCGGCATTAGTTCGCCGCCGACGAGGGCCCGACCACCTTTCCGGGGGTCGGGCCCACGTGTCGTCTCAAGGGTGTGGTGGTGTTCAGCCGACGTCGGCGGTGATGGTCACGCCCAGGCCGAGGGTCTCCTCGAACTCGACGGAGGCCGGGGTGAAGGCGCCCTCGGCGGTGATCACGCCCTCGGCGCGCTGTCCGGAGTCGAGCGTCACGGTGTCGATCTGGGACTCGGACATGCCCAGGGCGCTGGTCGTGTCCTTCTTGGTGCCGTCGTCGGCGACGATCGCGAAGTACAACGGGTTGACATCGATGGCCTCGTCACCGTTGTTCTCGATGGTGACGTGCACGCTGGTGTAGTCGCCGCCGTCGTGCAGAATGCTCGGCACGAAGTCGGTGACCTCGGCGGTCAGCGCGACGGGCTCCTCCGCGACAGGCTCCTCCGCGGCCTCATCGACCTCCGCTTCGGTCGTTTCCTCAGTCTGCTCCGAGGTGTCCTGCGAGGCGTCTTGCGAGGCACCGGAACCGTCGGAACCTGAGGATAGGACGGCCACGCAGCCGCCCATCAGGAAGAGCAGGATCAGGAACGCTCCACAGCCCAGGCCGAACCTCTTGCCGGTGGACATGCCCTGCTTCGGCGGCATCGGCCGGTAGGGCGGCTGGGGCTGGAACGGCTGCTGAGGCTGGGTCATGGTGGGCTCCGGGTCTGTGCGGTGGCGACGAGGCCGTGGGGGTGAACACCGAACCGGGCGGTTCGGCGCGCAACGGGAGAAGGGTCTCCGGAGCTCTGAATCAACCCGAAGACACTCACACCATACACGATTGAGTGTGAACTAGACCAACCATCAACAAGGAGCCTGTTTCACACCTCGGAACAAACTCATCACCGTCATCCCTACCGGACCCCGGGTCGGGACCGGGTCGTCCGGGACTTCGACGTCATCGCTCCGCCTGGTGTGGACGAAGGCAGGCGGGCCCCTGCACGCCCGGAGCCTCCGTCACGTTCGAGGCGAGGCGGGCAGGAGTGCCCGGCGTTCCGGATCAAGGGTGAGGACGCGGTCCGCGCGGGCGGCGACGTCTCGATCGTGCGTGACCATGACAACGGCCAGGCCCTCCCGCGCGCGCAGGGTGTCCAGCAGATCCAGGACCGTACGCGTGCTCGCGGTATCCAGGGCCGCGGACACCTCGTCGGCCAACAACACCCGCGGACGCGCGGCCAGGGCGCGGGCGATCGCCACGCGCTGCCGTTGGCCGCCCGAGAGCCGGCCGGGGTAGGCACGTGCGGTCTCCGCGGGCAGGCCTACCCGTCCCAGGAGTTCGGGGACCTCCGCCGCGGCCTGTTCTCGTGTCAGGCCCCGGAGCACCATGGCCGGGCGTGCCAGTGCCGTTCCGACGCGCTGGGCGGGGTTCAGGACTCCGACAGGGTTCTGGCCGACCGGTTGGACGGCTCTCAGTGACTCCCGAGTGCGGTCCGTGTACCTGGCGGGGAGGGGTCGGCCGTCCAGTGAGAACGAACCCCTCGCCGGGGGATGGAGCCCGGCAAGGCTCCTGAGCAGTGTGGATTTGCCGCTCCCAGAGGGCCCCAGGACGGCGACCGCCTCCCCTGATCGGACGGTCAGGTCCGATTCCCCGAGCAGCTCTCGACCGTCCGGTCCGATGAGGCGGATCCCGTGGAGTCCGAGGAGCGGGGGGCCGTGCGGGGGTCGGGAGGCCGGGACACCGGTGACACTCCGGCGGTCGACCCCGGGCTCATCGATGTCGATGAGGACATCGGCGACTCGGGCGGCGAACCCCCGGTCATGGGTGATCACCACGGTGACTCGGTTCGGGCGTCCTCGCCGTTGCTCCAGCACGTCGAGCACGAGTTCGACCGTGGCGGGATCCAGGCCGCTGGTGGGCTCGTCCAGCACGAGGAGTTCGGGGTCACCGACGATCGCGCGAGCCAGGGCCACCCTTTGGGCCTGGCCGCCGGAGAGCTCGCGCGGACGCCGACGCCACAGGGCCTCGGCGTCCAGTCCCAGTCGGGTGAGGGTCACGCACACCTTCTCCGTGTTCTCCCGGCGTGGTCCCAGGGGCAGCGCGTCGGCCACGAGGGAGGCCACCGACCGCAAGGGGTGCAGGTCCGACGCGGGATCTTGACCGAGGATCCCCACCCTGGTCAGGCGCCGGCGCCGGCCGCCCCGTCCCCGGGGCACCGGGGCTCCCCGCCACCGGACGTGTCCGGACCGGCGGACCAGCCCCACGGGCAGGGCGTCGAGCGCCGCGAGGAGTGCGCTGGTCTTGCCGCTGCCGGAAGGCCCCATGACCGCCATCACCCCGCCGTCGGGGATCCGCAGGTCCACGGGCCCGACGACCACTCGGCCCCGAGTGTCCTCGACCAGTAGTGCTTCCACGTCCAGTCCCTCAGGCATGGTTCATCTCCTCCCGATCCGCCCTTCCCGGACGGCGGTCATCGTGTTCCTGGGAGGTCGGTCGGGCGGCGAGTGCGAACAGCAGCGTCGTGGCACCGAGTGCGATCGCGGGTGCGGCCACCGCCCACGGGTTGCTCGCCACCCCGGTCATGTTCTCCCTCAGCATGAGAGCCCAGTCCGGTGTGGGCGGGGCCGCGCCCAGCCCCAGGACGCCGAGTGCCGCGCAGACCTGGATCGCCACCACCAGGCGCAGCCCCAGGTCGGCGGAGACCAGTCCGCGCATGGCCGGAAACACCTCACGGAGCAGCACCGAGGCCGTGTGCTCGCCACGCAGGAGGGCCGCTTCCACGTACCCGGAGGAGCGGATGGAGCGAACGGCGTCGCGCACCACCCTCAGGGTGAGTGGGGCGCCGCCGCACACCGTCGCCACGACGACCGCCGGTTGCCAGGGCAGGGCGATCGCCGCCACCAGGGCCAGCAACAGGGATGGTAGGGCCAGGAGCAGGTCCGCGCAGGCGGTGAGCAGGCGGGCGACGAACCCGCCGGACCATCCCGCCACCAGACCACCCGCGATGCCGATGGCGGAGGCGCACACGGCGGCCACCACCGAGACGGTCAGCAGTGGGCCTCCCCCGGCCAGGACCCGGGACCACACGTCCCGTCCCAGGGCGTCGGTCCCGAGCAGGTACGTGGAGTCGGGCGATTGCCAGGGTGCGCCGGCCGTGGAGTTCGGGTCGTAGGGCGCCCACCAACCACCGCAGAGCACCAGGGCCACGGCCACGACAAGTGACAACGGCACCAACAGCCTTCTCATGTCGCCCTCCCGTGTTCGGGTTCGGTCAGGGCCGCCGACAGGTCTCCGAGTGCCAGTCCCAGCAGCACGATCGCGGCGGCGAGCACGGCCGTGGCCTGCACGACGGGTAGATCTCGTGCGGAGATGGCCGATACCAGGAGCGAGCCCATGCCGGGGTACCCGAAGAGGGCCTCCACCACGGTCGCGGCGGCGATCAGGCCGCCCGCGGAGACCGCCACGACCCGGGCGAAAGGGGCCAGGAGGAAGGGAAGGACGTCCACCAGTGCGATTCGCCACGGGGGCACGCCCCTGCGCCGGGCGTCGACCACATGGGGCATGCGCACGGTGTCGGCGACCGAACCCGACAGGAGGCTCCCGCCGAAGAACGCGGTGGGCAGCGCCATGGACGTCACCGGAAGGAAGAGCAGGTCCGGGTGGTGCCAGGGGATGGCACCGGGAGGAAGCAGGGACACCGGTGGCACCAGCCCGAGATGGCCCGAGAACAGCGCGGCCGAGGCCGCCGCCACGACCGCCATGGGAACCGCGGCGCCCCCCGTCAGAACAGCGGTGGGCAACCGGCGTCCTCTCCGTGTCGTCCCCGCCCACCAGGCCAGGGCCAGGGACGCGGGGACGGCGATCACCAGGGCTCCCGCCACGACGGCGAGGGTGGCGGGCAGCCTTTGGGCGAGGGCATCGGCGACAGGGCGACCGTTGACCAGGGATGTTCCCAGATCCCCGCTGAGCAGGGCACCGACCCAGTCCAGGTAACGCCGCCAGGGCTCGACGTCCAGTCCCAGATCCTGCCGTAGGTGTCGTACCTGTTCCTCGTCGGCCCCGGGTGAGGCCCGCAGGTCGGCGGCGTCGCCGGGAAGGAGTTCGGTCGCGGTGAAGACCGCTACCGAGACCAGGCCCAGTAGCAGCGCCGCCCGGACCAGGGAGAACAGGAACGAGGCCCCCACGGCGGCCCTCCGTGAGCGTGGAAGGGCCACCGCGGGGGCGATCTCGGGGTCGGGCATCAGCCGGTGGCCTCGACCTGTTCGATGAACAGACGGTGGAAGCCGGGACCTGTGGGCAGGCCGCTCACACCGGGGGCGGCCAGGTCGATACCGTCTCCGGTGCCCCAGACCACGTAGCCGCCATCGTCGGCGACCCGCTGCTGGAGATCGGCCAGCAGGGCGTGCCGCTCGTCGTCGTCGGCGGTGGCCAGCGCATCGGCGAAGTCGGCGTCCCAATCGGGTTCGTTCCAGCCGGTCTCGTTGATGGGGCCGTCGGACACCAGGGCCATCCGTGCGAAGTCCACGAACCCGTTCCCGCCGAGGCTGTTGAGGTAGAGCGGTTCGACGTTCCACACCTCGGCCCAGTAGGTGTCGGGCGGTCCGATCTCGATCCGGACGTCGATGCCCGCCTCGGCCAGCTGTTCTGCGGCCAGGGTCGCGGTCTCCTCCATACCGGGATAGGAGTTGGTCGCGTGCAGGGTGAGTTCGACCCCGTCCCCGTGCCCGGCCTCCTCCAACAGTTCGCGGGCGCGCTCCAGGTCGCGTTGGACCGGCTCCACCTGCGGGGCGAAGGGTTCATCGGGATTGAGCAGGTCGGCGCCGGGCTTCCCGTAACCGAGGAAGACCGTCTCGACGAGCTGTTCCCGATCGAGGGCGAGCTTGACGGCCTCGCGCACGCCGGGGTCGTCGAAGGGTTCGCTGCCCAGATCCATGACCAACGGGTAGTTCACTCCCCCGGGCCGGGTGACCACCTGGACGGAGTCGTCCTCCTCGTACTGCCGGGCACTGGTGGGCGCCACGCTTGCGGCGATATCCGCCTGTCCCGAGGCCACCGCGTCGGCCCGCGCGCCCGGATCGGATATGGCGCTGATCTGGAGTGTGTCGTAGTCGGGTGCCGCACCCCACCAGCCCTCGTGCCGGTTCAGGACGGCGGTGGTGTCGTCGTGTTCGGCCAGTTGGAAGGGGCCGGAGCCGATCACGGGTTCGGTGATGTCGTCACTGCCCTCGGGCACCACGAAGGTCAGGGAGGCCAGGGCGACGCCGACCTCCGCGTAGGGCTGGTGGGTGACCAGTTCGAGGGTGTGCTCGTCCACGACGGAGGAGGACTCCAGATCGAACATGGACAGGCGGCCGTTGTTCTCGGCGCCCTTGCCCTGGATGCGCTCCAGGGAGAACAGGACGTCGTGGGCGGTGACCGGCTCGCCGTCGGAGAAGACGGCGTCGTCGCGCAGGGCGATGGTCCACCGGTCCAGGTCGTCACTGTCGGGTTCCCATGACTCGGCCAGGCGGGGCTGGACGGCCCCGTTCTCGTCGGTCACGGTCAGTACGTCGTAGAGCATGGCGAACCGCAGGTAGTCGGACTCGTTGCCGACGCGTCCGTGCGGGTCATGGGTGGTGGCCGCCGGGGCGCCCACCGCGGCGTAGCGCAGGGTGTCGCCGTCGGCGGAGGCCTGGTCGCCTTCGCCGCCACCACAGGCGGTGGCCGCCAGGAGCACCACGAGGGCGCCCACCGGCAGGAATCGTCGTCTCATCGTTCGGCCTTTCTCGGGGCGGGGCCGTGGTCGGCACGGCCCCGTGAGGTGTCTTGCGACCCGTGGTTCTGGAAAGCGGGCTCAGGAGGGTTCATGGACGGTGACGGCGCCCGAGGGGCACCAGTCCACCGCGGTCAGGGTGCGTTCGCGCGCTTCGGGAGGCACGTCGGCGCGGAGCAGGACCACCAGGCCTTCGTCGTCCTGGTCGAACAGGTCCGGTGCGGCGCGCACGCGCTGGCCCGCGCCCGCGCAGACCTCACGGTCCGCGGTCAGGCGCGGGGCGGAACCGGCGGGCGTCACCATGAGACCGGGACCTCGTCCAGCCCGAAGATCGCCGAGGAGGAGCGGGCGGGCAGGTCGGCCAGGGCCAGTTCGGACCTCAGGGTGGGGACGCGATCGAACAGCACGCGCAGGGCGACCTCGATCTCCAGGCGGCCCAGGTTCTGACCCACGCACTGGTGGGTGCCGTAGCCGAAGGCGACGTGGTTGCGCTGCGGGCGCCGCACGTCCAGGCGCTCGGGTTCGGGGAAGGCCTCGGGGTCGTGGTCGGCGGCGCCGAGCAGGGCGATGTAGCCGTCGCCCGCGGGGATGGTGCCCGTGCTCAGGGGGATGTCCTCGGTGGCCACTCGCAGGGTGATCACGTCGGCCACGGACAGGTAGCGCAGCAGTTCGTCCACCGCGCCCGGCCACAGGTCGGGGTCCTCACGCATGAGGGCCGACTGGTCGGGGTGTTCGAGCAGGGCCAGCGCGGCCAGCGGGATCATGTTGCGGGAGGTCTCGTGCCCGGCGTTGAGGGTGATGCCGATCTGGGACAGCAGGGAGTGCCGGGTGATCTCGCCTCGGGCCAGGGGCCCGGTGGCCAGGCGGCTGATCAGGTCGTCCTGGGGGTCCTTCGACTTGTCGTCGATGAGCCGGTCGATCAGGCCGAACAGTTCACCCAGGGCTGCGTTGACCTCTTCGGCGGTGCTGTCCCGGCTGCCCGAGATCGAGGTGATGCGCCGGAAGAACTCCAGGTCCTCCAAGGGGACACCGAGGAGCCGGCAGATGACGGTGGTGGACACCCGGTTGGCGTAGTCGGCGACCAGGTCCGCCGGGGTCTGGCGGCCGAGCAGGTATTCGACCTGTTCGGCGCACACGGCCTCGATCGCCGGACGCATCGCGCGCACCCGACGGACGGTGAACTCCCCGACGAGCATGCGGCGCACACGGGTGTGGTCGGGCGGATCCATCCGGATGAAGGGGCGCAGTTCGGCGGCGACGGCCTGTTCCCCGTCCCCGAGCGCGGGGAAGGCGGGATGGCGGGCGTCGGAGCTCGCGGCCGGGTGGGACAGGGCCGCGCGCACGTCCTCGTAACGGGTCACCAGCCACGGCCGTTTGCCGCTGGGGATCCGGGCGCGGGTCAGCTCGGATCGCTCGCGCATCCCGGCGTAGTCACCGGGAGGGGTGAAGGGGCAGGAGCGGACCAGGGGGAAGGGCGTGTCTTCGTGGGTCCGGGCGGGTTCGGCGGCGGTGGCGGCGATGGGGTCGGTGGAGGGTTCAGGTGCGGGCCTGGTCATTCTCATGGCCTTTCGTGGTGGCGGAGGTGGGAGGGGTCGTGATGTCCGAGGCGGTCAGGCGCCAGCCGAGGGCGCGTTCACGGCTCCGGACGAAATCGGCGTGCCGCCCTCCCCGTTCGAGGAGTTCGTCCGGGGTTCCGGACTCCACGACGCGGCCCCCTTCGAGGAAGACGACCTGGTCGGCGGCGGCCACGGTGGCGGGGCGGTGGGCGATGACCAGCACGGTGCGCTCCCGGGCGAGTTCGACGGCTGTCCGTGTCACCAGCGCCTCGTTCTCGGCGTCCAGGGCCGAGGAGGCCTCGTCCAGGACGATGACCGGCGCGTCCTTGAGCAGGGCCCGCGCGATGGAGATCCGCTGTTTCTGCCCGCCGGACAGTGCGGTTCCGCCCTCCCCGACCCTGGTGTCCCAGCCCTTGGGCAGGTCGGACAGGACCGTGTCGAGCCCGGACAGCGCCGCCACCCGGTCGAGCTGTTCGTCGGTGGCGTCGGGGGCGGCCAGACGCAGGTTCTCGGCGACGGTGGCGTCGAAGAGGTACACGTCCTGGAAGACCAGGGCCACGTGCCGAGAGAGTTCCTCGCCGCCGATGTCCCGGACGTCGACCCCGCCGAGGCGGACCCGGCCGCGGTCGGCGTCGTGAAAGCGGGCGAGCAGGCGGGCCACCGTGGTCTTGCCGGACCCGGAGGGTCCGATCAGAGCGGTGAGGGTTCCGGGTTCGGCGCGCAGGGTGGCCCCGTCCAACGCGGGGGTGTCGTCCTTGCGGTCGTAGGCGAAGGTGACGTCGTCGAACTCCACGACCGCTCCCCGCGGCGGGAGCGGCGACTCCGGTTCGGGGAGGGGCCTGGCGTCCAGGACGGTGTTGATCCGGTCGAGTTGGTTGGTGGCCATGCGCAGGGCGGCGCCCTGGTCGGCGGCCGTGGCCAGGGGGTGGGTGAACCGGGCCACCAGCACCAGCAGGGCCACTGCCAGGGCGGGGTCGAGTCCGCCGTCCAGGACGAGCACGACCGCGCACACCACGAGCAGCGCGAACATCAGCCGAACCGTGAAGGAGTACGCCGACATCACCGGGACGACGCGCAGCAGCAGGCGGCGCGCGGCACCGTGTTCGGCGGTCAGGGCCCGGTCCAGGCTCTGCCCGCCCTGTTCGGTGCGGCCGAAGGCCCGCAACACCGGTTGGGACCTGGCGTACTCCAGGACCCGGGAGGCGGCCTCGTCCGAGACCACGTCCCGGGCGGCGTCGTTGCGCCCCACCGCGTCATTGGACAGGACGAAGACCATCCACACCACGGGCAGGCAGGCCGCGGCGGCCAGGGCGATCCGCCAGTCCCAGACGAACAGTGCCGACACCGCCACGACGGGCGTGACCACGGCGTCGGCCAGCGGTGGGTAGATGTGCACGGGCACGTTGGTGCTGCGGGACACCCCCTCGGTGACGACCCGGTTGAGCTCGCCCACGCGGTTCCCGGTGAACCAGCCCAGGGGCAACCGGACCAGGTGCTCCCCGATGCGGTGGTGCAGACCACGGGAGATCGCCCCGCCCACCCGGAAGTTGACGAAGAGGCTGAGGGTGCGCAGCAGGGCGTAGACCAGGGTGGCCAGGGCCAGGGCCGCCGCCCAGCCCAGGGCTGCTCGGGGGCCCTCCCGCAGGAGTTCGGTCATCACGGTCACCAGCAGGGCGAAGACCAGCCCCTGCAACGCCGAGACGACGGTGGTCAGGGCCAGACTCCTCTTCACGGGACCGGCCTGTTCCGGTCCCAGGGCCCTGAGGAAAGCGCGGATCACTGGTCTGCTCCCGGTTCGTCTCGTCGGTGTGCCTGGGCGCGCCAGAGTCGGGCGTAACGGCCGCCCCGGGCCAGGAGTTCGTCGTGGGTTCCGGTCTCCACCGCCCGGCCCGCGTCCATGACCGCGATCCGATCCACGCCGGTGACGGTGGTCAGTCGGTGGGCCACCACCAGGACCGTGCGGCCGCGGGCGAGTTCGCTGAGCGCGTCCTGGATGGCCGCCTCCGAGACCGGGTCCACGGCCGCGGTGGCCTCGTCCAGGACCAGGACGGGGGTGTCGGCGAGCAGGGCGCGGGCGATGGAGACGCGTTGGGCCTCGCCACCGGAGAGGTCGGCGTCCTCCCCGACCACGGAGTCGTAACCCCGCGGCAGGTCCTCGATCCGGTCGGCGATCTGTGCCGCGCGTGCGGCGGCCTCGATCTCCTCGCGGGTGGCTCCGGGGCGCCCCAGGGCGATGTTGTCGGCGACCGTCTCCCCGAGCAGGCGGACGTCCTGCAGGACGAAGCCGACGGTGCGGTAGAGGTCGGCGATCTCGCGGATGTCGACCCCGCCCACGGTGATCGACCCGGCGTCGGCGTCGTGGAAGCGGGCGAGCAGGGCGGCCAGGGTGCTCTTGCCCGCGCCCGAGGGGCCCACCAGGGCGGTCACGGTGCCCGGTTCCAGGACCAGGTCCACTTCGGTCAGGGCCCGAGGGCCCTCCTGCGTTGTCTCGTCGGCCGCCGCGTCGTCGGTGCGGTCGGTGTAGGAGAAGGACACGCCGTCGAAGACCACACGGGGTTCCAGCGGCGGTTCCTCCTGCCCCCGGTGCAGGGTCGGGGTGTCGAGCAGGGCCGTCACCCGCCCGGCCGCGGCCCCGGCCGCCTGGGTCTGCTGTACCCGGGAGCCGATCACGTTCATCGGCGCGCACAGGGCCGGGGCCAGCAGGGCGAAGGCCACGATCGAAACCGGTTCGGTCCATCCGGCGAGGGCGAACCCCACCCCCGCGAGCACGGTGACCACGGTGGCCATGGGCGCCGACAGCAGCAGGAAGGATCCGACCGTGACGGGGGTGGTGCTGCGTGACCAGTTCAGGAAGAAGTCCGCGAAGTCGTCGGCGGCGCGGGTGAAGCGCTCGTGGGCGCGCCGGTGGCCACCGAAGTGCTTGACCACCTGGATGCCGTCCACGAACTCCACGGCGGAGGAGTTGATCCGGTTCATCGCCTCGGCGTACCGGGCCATCTTCGCCATGCCCCCGGCCATGGCCCGAGAGAACAGGAAGATCCCCGCCGCCACCAGCAGGACCGACACCAGGGCCAGCCGCCAGTCCACGGTGAACAGGTAGACCAGGGCGACCAGCGGCACGGTGACGACCGAGGCCAGGTCGGGCAGGGTGTGCGCGACCAGTGAGTGGACGTCCTCGATGTCGTCGTGCACGGCCTTCTTGACCCGGCCCGACCCTCGGCCGGTGAACCAGCCCAGGGGGACCCGGGACATGCGGTGGGCCAGGGCTCGGCGGACCGACAGTTGCATGTCGTTGTCGGCCAGGTGACCGACCAGGGTGGAGGCCGTGCCCGCGGCCGGCGCGGCGACCGAGGCGCCCACGGCGATGCCGACGAGGAGCCACACGCGTGCGATGTCCACCGTGCCGTCGGCCGAGAACACACGTGCGAGTTCGACCAGACAGATCAGCGGGACGAGCCCCAGCGCCGATGCCAGTCCCTGGAGCACCACCGCGGTCCGGATCCGCCCCTTGATGGGCCGGAGCAGGGTCCGCAACGGCGAAGGCGACCGCTGTTGCGCCGCCTTCGGCCCGACCTCGCCGTTCGGTGCGGTCTTGGTCTGGGTCCGACTCATTTGACCAGCACTCCGATCTCCGGGGTGGCCTCGCGCCCGCCGCCCGGCAGAGGCCTGAAGGTCAGCCCGGACTCCTCCGCCAGCCGGTCGACCCCGAAGGTCTCCCAGTCGTATTCGTCGTCGACGGTGCGCACCTGTTCGCCGTCGCGGAAGACCCGCCATTGGGTGCGCCAGCGCATGGTCTGCGGGCCGACCGGTTCACCGGAGATCCACCACTCGTAGACCTGGTCGCCGAGGGGCTCACGGCACATGCGCACGTAGGGGATGGAGCGGGGCGTGTCCACACCCATGAGCTCGACGAGCACGATCCCACCAGGGGGCAGGCGGTCGGCCAGTCGCCGCCATAGCTCCTCGCGCTCCGCTCGGGGGATGTGGCCGGCCACCCCGAAGACCACCGCCGCCGAGATGGAGTCGGGCAGCGGTATCTCCTGCGCCGGTTCGGGTAGGACGGTGACCCGCCGGCGCAGGTCGGGGTCGGAGAACACCCGGCTGGTGAGTATCGCCCGCATGTTCGGCGAGGGCTCGGCCGCGTGAATACGCGCCGTGGGCAGGATCTCGGCGATGACGGCGGTGACCAGACCGGTGCCCGCGCCGATGTCGACGACGGGACCGTGGCCGGTGTCCAGGCCGGTCAGGACCGAACGCAGCACGGGTGTGCTGGTGGCCATGTGGCGATGGCCCACGAGGTCGAAGAACTCGGCGGCCGGTGAGTAGTGGTCGATGGCTGGAATCGTGTCCTCCAGGAGAAGGAGAGTGGGGGTTCGCATACGCACGGCTCGGACCCGAGTGGTCCCGCGTGTCGGATCAAGGTGTGCTGGGCCAGGTTCCCGAGCCGCGGGACAGGGAGGGGTCGACCCGGTTGAGCAGGGCCGAGACCACCTGCTCCCGTTGCGGAGCGAGGTAGAAGTGGTCTCCGGGGAAGACCCGTACGTCGACGCTTCCGGTCGTGGTCTGCGACCAGCGCCGGGCCAGGTCCGCGTCGACCTCGGGGTCGTCCCGGCCGAGGAAGACGCTGACCGGGCAGCCGAGGGGTGGTCTCGGGAACGGTCTGTACCGCTCGATGAGCCGGTAGTCGTTGCGCACGTAGGAGAGCACGGCCTCCCGCAGGGTGGGTTCGGCCAGCACCTCGCGGTCGGTGCCGCCCAACCGGAGGAGTTCCTCGACGAGGGCGTCGTCATCGGCCAGGTGGACCCGTCCTGGCGGCGCGTCGGCGGGTGCCCTGCGGCCCGAGGCGATCAGCCGTTCGGGCTCGGGGTGGCCCCCGTCGCGCAGCGCGCGGGCCAGTTCGTAGGCGACGGCGGACCCCATGCTGTGGCCGAAGACGAGGTAGGGGCGGTCCAGGAGCGGTGCGAGCTCCTGGGTCACGGCCTCGACCACGGCGGCCATGTCGTCAACGGGTTCCTCCCCGAAACGGTCCTCCCTGCCGGGGTACTGCACGCACACCAGGTCGACGGTGTGCGGTAGGACCGAGACCCAGGAGCGGTAGGCGTTGGCGCCTCCGCCCGCGTGGGGCAGGCACACCAGTCTGAGACGGGCGGCGGGGCGGGGACGGAAGCGGCGCAGCCAGGGATGGGCGGTGCTCACGGGGTCTCCTCCAGGGCGGTGCGGCCCGGTTCGTCGGTGGTCGTCGGGCGGGGCGGGTCGGGGCGGATGATCTCCGGGCGTCCCAACCGGGTGGTGGTGTCGTGCCACAGGCGGCACACGCCGAGGTCGAATTGGCCCCGGGGCATCGAGTCGGTCCCGGCTCGGACGTCGGCGGCGAAATCGGTCAGCGCCCGTTCCAGGGCTCGGGGCCACAGGAGGTCGAAGACCTCCCGGTGGGTGGGGGCCGCGGTGCCCGCCAGGGGCGAGGTCGCCGGTCGGTCCAGGTGTTCGGTCCCCGGTCCGGTGGTGAGGAGTCGGCCGTGCTCGTCGCGGGGCGCGTACAGCCGGGGGTGCCACAGCACGGGGCCGTGGGTGTCGGCGAGGGTGAGGACCCCGTCCTCGGTGCCCAGGGCGAGGCGGTGCCAGAGCAGCGCGTGGTTGTCCCCGTCCGAGGGGTCCAGCTGGTTCTGTACCCGCAGGGTGAGCGGGACCCCGGCCACGGTCGCCTGAAGGACGCGGTAGGGCTGGGCATGCGCCGCCAGGGCCGTCACCCCGGGGTCGGCCTGGAGCGGGTGGCCCAGGGCCCACGGCCGGGGTCCGCCCAGGGCCCGGGCCAGGATGTCCAGGAGCGGGTAGAGCACCTGGATCGCGGAGGTGGCGTCGATGAACAGGAAGGGGCCGTTTCCGCGCAGGGCACGGGCGGCCGTCAGGAACCGGCGGACCGGCTCCACGTGGTGATAGAAGGGGTTGAGGTGATAGACCGCCCTGTTGCGTCGGGCCAGGCGCAGGGCTGCGGCCAGTTCGTCGTGGTGGACCGGGTGCTCTTGGATGACGTGGAGGCCGCGTTCGAGGAGGGCGCGGGCGAGTTCACCGCCCGCTCCCCCGGACACCGCCGATCCGACGACCACGCAGGCCGCGTCGATGTCGTCGGGGAGCCGGTCGGGGCGGGTGTACAGGGGTACCCCGAGTTCCTCGGCGTAGCGGCGCGAGTACTCCCCTCCCCGAGTGAGCAGTCCGCTCAACCGGAAGGTGTCCGGCATGCCTTGCAGTGCCCGGACGTAGAAGCGTCCGAACCCGGTGCCGCAGACGACGACGCGCAGAGGTGTTCCGCTCACAGGGCGCCCTCCTCCAGGTCGGCGGTCGCGGCGCCCCGCCACAGGTGCAGTACCGCGTCCCCGTCCCCGTGGAAGAGGGTCGCGACCGTGGGTTCGGGGGCGAGTACGTCGGCCGCGTGATGGACCCCGACCGGTGTTCGGCCCTGGACCACCGCGGCGGTCGCGGCGGCCCCGACCCGGCCCGTCATCCGGTAGCTGTCGGTGAAGCGGGCGAGGAGGGTGTGCGGTGCACCGGCACCGTCGATCAACGAATAGACCAATTGGTAGTAGGGCGTGTTCCCGATCAGGTCCAGGTCGGCCGCGCGGCGCAGGCGCTCGGCCGTCTCGGGTCCGGCGTCGGCCCGGCCCACCGCCGAGGTGAGCACGGCCCTGGTCCGTTCGCCGGGGTGGACGTTGTACCAGTCCAGCCGGTGGAGTCCCATCGCGTCGGCCAGTCTGTGGGCCTCGCCGGTCAGGAAGGGCTGGACGAAGGCGGTTCCCGGGAAGTGCGGGACACGGGCCCCTTCCCGGGCGCGTAGGGCGCCTTCCACGACGGCTCCGTCCCGCCAGGCCGACAGTGGGTGCCCGAACACCGCTTCCGAGGCGCTCGCCCCGGGGAGGGAGAGGAGCAGGTCTCCGGCTGCGGCCCCGGTGCACCGCTCCAAGCCGCCGGCGTGGACGGTCATCTCCCGCAGTCCGTGGCCTCGTGCGAACCAGCGGGGCAGCAGCGCGGACAGGCCCGGCAGGGTCCCGGCCGAGAGCAGGACACGGTGTTCCCCGGCCGCGGGTGATCCGGCCAGGCGGTCGTGGACGGGGGTGTCCCCGGTGACGTCGACGTAGTCCGCGCCGGTGGCCAGGGCGGCCACCGCGACCCGGTCCAGGATCCGGTAGGAGGGCCCCGCGCAGTTGAGCACCACGTCGCAGCGGTGGCAGAACGCTTCGAGGGACTCGGCCGAGTCCACGTCCACGGGGACCACCTCGACCGGGCCGCCGAGTTCCTCGGCGAGTGTGTTCAAGGGGTCGGTGCGGCGGGCGCCCAGCACGAGCCTGCCATGGCCCAGGGAGCGCAGGGCGTGCGCGGCGTGCCGGCCGACCGCACCGGAGGCGCCCACCACACCGATCACGGCGTCGTTCACGGATCTCACCGGACCACGTCACCTCCGGTGACGGCCTCCAGGTGCTTGAGCACACCGGGGGCGTAGGGGGCGCCCAAGAGGCTGAAGTGGTCGCCGGGGACCTCGACGACGTCCAGGTCGCCCAGGACCAGGCGCTCCCAGTAGGAGATGACGCTCTCCTTGTTCCCGGGGAAGGGGTAGGCGCCACCGTGGCGCAGGAAGGTGACGTCGCCCGCGTAGGGCTCGGGTTCGTACCGGGAGATGGCGAAGACGCTCTGCCGGAAGATGTGGAACATCTCGGTCAGTGCCTCGGGCGTGTAGGTCCCGGCGGAGGGCGGCACCGCGGCGCACATCCGCTCGATGCGCACCGCGCGCGGTACCCGCGCAAGGGCGTGGAAGCAGGCCGCGACATCGGCGTACTCCCCGGTCAGGCGTCCGATGGCGCCGTCGGGCAGCAGCCCCGGGGTGTCGGCCAGAAGCAGGTCGGAGGCGGCCGAGACCCGGTTCTCGTCGGCGGGGAACCCGACCGCGACCGGATCGATGCCCATCATGACGGCGAAGGCGTACTCGGAGATGAGTTCGTCGTCCAGGCGGAACGGCGGCCGGTGGGTGCTGATGGCGGTCAGGGAGGCGACCTCGGCACCGGCCTCGGTCAGGGTCCGGGCGACCTCGGTGGCGATGAGCCCGCCCAGGCAATAGCCGACGACGTGGAAGCGGTCACCGCCCCGGTCGAGCAGGGCGCGGGCGTAGTCGGCGGCCCACCCCTTGATGACGGTGGCGGGTTCGGCGGCCTGGAAGGCCGGGACGTCGGGCAGTTCGAGGCCGACCAGGGTGGCCTCTCCTCGCGAGCGGCGCCGGATCTCGGTGATCAGGGAGCGGTAGGGGATCAGCGTTCCGGTCCCGGCGTGGACCAGGGCGGTGACCGCTCCCCCGCCGGGGCCGTTGAGGGGGACGTAGGGGTCGGCTCGGCCGGGTTCGGCTGCCTCGACCTGGCCGGACAGGTCCCTCAGGTAGGAGGCCAGCCCGGCGATGGTGGGGGTGCGGAGCATGTGGCGCAGGACCACCTCCCACTCGATGTCGGCGAGGCCCGGCAGGGCCTCGCCGAGGCGACCCACCATGCGCGCGACCAGGAGGGAGTCTCCGCCCAGGTCGAAGAAGTCGTCCTCGCGGCCGACTGTGGTGCGTTCGAGGAGGTCGGCCCAGAGGGCGCTCAGGGCGCGTTCGAGGTCGTCGCGGGGTTCGGCGGTGACCTTCGCGGTGTCGGTGCCGCGTTCCTCGTCGGGCAGGGAACGCACCAGGGCGGCCCGGTCGACCTTGCCGTTGGTGGTCAGCGGCAGGGAGTCGAGCAGCCCCCACCGGCCGGGGACCATGTACTCGGGCAGGCGTTCGGCGGTGTGCCGGGCGAGTTCGTCGGCGGTGACGGGGACGCGGTCGGTCTTGAGCCTGGTCAGGTACAGGCTCTGCCCGGTTTCCGACAGGCGGTCGTCGGCGCCGGGCAGGGCCAGGGGCTCGGTGGCCCCCGCGGATTCCAGGGCCCTCGCCCACTGCTCTCGGGTGAGGAAGGTCTGGTCCCGTTCGGCCCGCGCGTCCCGGTGGCCGCCGTCCAGGCCTTCCAGGAACTCCATGGAGACCAGGAGGGCCGGGTCCCGTTCGAGGGTGGTCTCGATGAACAGCAGGTGCCCTTCGGGGGCGAGCAGCTCGCGAACCCGGGCCAGGCCCATTCCGACGTCGATGGCGTTGTGCAGGACGTTGGCGGCGATGACCACGTCGAAGGAGTTCGGGGCGTACCCCTGGTCGATGAGCGGACGGTTCAGGTCGAACAGTCCGAAGCCCACCCACGGGAAGTCGGCGAAGCGCTCCCCGGCCTCGTTGACGAAGAACGGCGACACGTCGGTGAACAGGTACTCCACGTCGTGTCCGGCGAGTGCCCGCACGACCTCCTCGGTGGTTCCACCGACCCCGGCACCGATCTCCAAGACCCGCAGTGGCCGGTCGGAGGTCCTGGTGGACGCGGCCTCGGCCAGGGCGGCGGCCGCCGCAGAGTTGAGGTGGCGGATGGCCAGGTTGTCCCGGTAGGCGCCGGCGGCCGTGTCCGTCCCGCTGCCGGGGAAGAGCAGGCCCCTCACGTCCAGGTCGCCGCGGAGGAGTTCGGGCAGGCGCTCGGAGCAGGTGCGCATGTACTCCAGGACCTCGGTCCCGTAGTCGACGGAACGCTCCAGCTCGCCCAGGAGGGTCCAGGCCCGGCCCTGGTCCCGTGCGGAGACGCGGGTGAGGCCGTCGAACCGGTCGCCCTCGCGGCGCAGCCGTCCGGCCTCGCACAGGGCGTCCAGCCACCGTCGCACCAGGCGGTGGTGGCGTCGATCGGCGTCCAAGACCGCGATGACCTCGTCGAAGGTGTGACCTGCCTGCTGGAAGAGGCCGGCCTCGGTGAGGGTGCGCGTGATGGCGCCCAGGGCCGTGGACCGCATCGCTTGGAGGAAGGTCTCCAGCGCGTCCCGGTCCAGGTCGGTGGTGGCGGCCCCGACCGCGCTTTCGGCGGCCGTGACCATCGCCTCGTCGGTGGTGCGGTACCGGCGCAGGCGGTGGCGTGCGGGCTCGACGAAGGCGGACAGCCTCCTTTCCTCCCGGCCGCCCACGGCCAGGACCGCGGCGGCGTGGACCGCCGGGTGGGACAGCAGCGCGGACTCGATCTCGGCGAGTTCGACGCGGTGTCCGCGGATCTTGACCTGGTCGTCCTCGCGCCCCAGGAACTCGATGTCGCCGCCGGGGCGGTACCGGCCCAGGTCACCGGTGCGGTACAGGCGTTCTCCCGTGTCCGGCCGGGTGACGAACCGTTCGGCGGTGCGGGCCTCGTCGCCCAGGTACCCCATGGCCACGCCCACGCCGCCGATGTGGAGTTCCCCGGGAACCCAGTCGGGGCGGTCGCGCATGTGCTCGTCCAGGACGTGGAAGGTCTGGTTGGCGAGCGGACGCCCGTAGGGAACGCTGGGCCAGGCGGGGTCGAGTTCTCCGATGGGGTGGTGGATGGACCAGATGGATCCCTCGGTCGCCCCGCCCAGGCTGAACAGGGACACCTGTGGCAGGTGGGCGCGTACCCGTTCGGGCAGGGTGAGCGGGACCCAGTCACCGGAGAGCATCACCAGTCGCAGGGAGGCGGGGGCGGCCGAGGAGACGGCGGTGAGGTAGTCGGTGAGCATCCCCATCTGGGCGGGCACGGAGTTCCACAGGGTCACCCCGTGTTCGGTGGCCAGCTCGGCCCAGTGGGAGGGATCACCGCGGCGTTCGGGGGCGGGCAGGACCACCGCGCCGCCCTCGGCCAGGGGACCGAACAGGTCGTACACGGACAGGTCGAAGCCGAGCGCGGCCAGCCCCAGGACCCGGTCCTGATCGGTGACCCCGAACCTGCGGTTGACGTCGGTGATGGTGTTCAGGGCGGACCGGTGGCTGATCATCACCCCCTTGGGGGTTCCGGTGGAGCCGGAGGTGTAGATGACGTAGGCCGGGTCGTCGGGGCCCACGGGCCGGGGCGGGACCCGCGTCGGGGCGGCCTCGGCGGGGACGGTGTCCACCTCGATGGCCTGGACGTGTTCGTCCCGCCTGCCGGTTCGCCCCAGCCAGGACTGGGTGAGGACGTGGTTCACCGCGGCGTCCCGCAGGATGGCCTCGCGCCGGGCGGTGGGCTGGGTGGTGTCCACCGGAACGTAGACGGCCCCCAGCACCAGGACCGCGTAGGCGGCGACGACCTGTTCGGCGCCCTTGTCCATGACGATGGCGACCCGGTCCCCCGGTGCGCAGCCCCGGGCCCGCAACGCTCCGACCACTCCCCACACGCGTGACCACAGGTCACCGTGGGTGAGCGTGCCGTCAACGCCGATGACGGCGGGGGCTTCGGGGGCGCGCAGGGCCGCGGTGAGGGGGCGTTCGTACAGCAACGCGTCGGGCACGGGCGCATCGGTGGCGTTGACCCGGGCGCGCACCCGCGTCTGGTGTTCGGGGAGGGCCGCCGGGGACCTCTCGGCCCAGGTTTCGTCGTGCAGGGCCAGGCGGGTGAGGAGTTCGGTGTAGGCACCGAACGCGTCGGAGGCCAGACCGGGGGGCAGGACGCCCTCGCGTACGTCCCACCGCACCCCCAGGGAGTCGCCGACGCGGGAGACCTGGCAGTCCAACCAGACCTGAGGGGTTTGGGACAGCCCGTACACCTCGCGGTCGGCCCAGGACTCGGTCGGTGTCTCCGCCTTGGCGTGGGCCTCCGTCCGGGTGCTGATCGCTCCGGTGAAGACCACCGGCATGAGCACGACGTTCTCCTCGCGGCGGCGGGAGAGTTCGGCCAGCACCTCGTTGCCGGTGTACAGGCCGTGTTCGAGGTCCTCGGCCAGACGGGCCTGTCGTGTGCGCGCGCGTTCGACGAAGGTCTCGCCGTCCTCGGCGTGCACGGCCAGCAGGGACAGGGAGGTGAAGTCGCCGACCAGCCGGTCGGTGTCCGGGTGCAGCGGCAGGCGTTGGGACACGGGGAGGTTGAGCGTGAAGTCCGGTCTGCGGGACCACAGGGACAGGACCTCCGCGTAGGCGGTCAACGCCACCGAGGAGGGGCTCAGGCCGTGCTCCGCGGCACGCTCGCGCAAGGCGTCCCAGACGTGTGGCGTCAGGGTGGTCGACAGGCGGGTGAACCGGCCGGAGGTGTCGGTCGCGTTCTCGGCCAGGGGCGGTTCGGGGGCCGGGGGAAGCTCGTCGACGCGCCCCGCCCAGTAGGCGCGGTCTCGCAGGTAGCGGGGTCCTTCGCGCAGGGAGCGACGGGCGATGACGTAGTCGCGGAAGGTCGCTTCCATGTCGGGCAGGGGGTGATCCGGGTCCTCGTATCGGGCCGCGAGCTCGTCCAGGAGCAGCCGGACGCCGGAGTAGTCGACGGCGAGCAGGTCCACGGACAGGTGCAGCCGTGCGCCGGTCTCGCCCCGGGTCAGGTGGAGGCGGACCAGCGGCCAGGTGGAGGGGTCGGGCACCAGGTCGCGCATGCGTTCGCGGGTGCGGGTCGCGTGCAGGTCGAGGTCGGCGTCACCGATCTCGGTGACGGTCAGTGAATCCCCCGGTGCCTCGGGCAGGACCTGCTGGTGTCCCTCCGGGGAGACCACCACCCGCAGCATGTCGTGCCGGGCGACCAGGCCGGTCCAGGCCCGGCGCAGGCGAGCGGGGTCGAGGTCGTCGAAGGCGAGCTCCACGTAGGCGTGGCAGGCCACCCCGCCGAAGTCGTAGGCGGAACCGCGACCGATCAGGTAGGCGGTCTGCACGTCGGTCAGGGGGAAGGGCTCGTGGCGGGAGGCGGGATCGGGGACCAGGGTCGGTTCGGACTCCTCGGCCAGGAGGGCGAGGACCTCCTCGCGGTGGTCCCGCAGCATCGCGCGGTCTTCGTCGGTGAGGGCGTTCCGCGGCGCGCGGAAGTGGACGCGCCCCTGTGAGGACCAGAGTTGGACCCCGCGGGAACGGAGGTCGTCGAGTAGTTCGGTCAGGGTCGCGGAGGTGATGTGCACGGTGGGTTCTCCCGAAGAAGTGATGGGGGTGTGCCTCGGCGCGGGCTGGAGCGGCGGGCCCGGTGGGGGATCGGCGAACGGCGTCAGATCACCCCGGTCCGAACGTCGTCGCCGGTATAGGCGCGGACCTGGTCGGCCAGGGCCGCCAGGGTGGGGTCGGCCAGGAAGGAGCGGACCGAGAGCCGGTCGTCGACCCGTTGGCGCAGCAGCGTCATCATGCGAACGGCCAGCAGGCTGGTCCCGCCCAGGACGAAGAAGTTGGCGTGGCGGTCGTCGACCGGCGCTTCGAGCAACTCACTCCACAGCTGCGCGAGCATCTCCTCGTCGGGGCCCGTGAGGGGTTCGCCGTCCGCGCCGTTCCAGGCCGAGGCCGAGTCTTCCAACGCCGTGGTGTCGACCTTGCCGTTACCGGTGAGGGGGAGCTCGTCCAGCACCGTCACGCGCCCGGGAACGGCGTGGCCGGGCAGGTACCGGGTCAGGTGCCGGGTGAGTTCGTCGGGGGTGGGCGTGCCGCTGCCCGAGGCGACGAAGGCCGCCATCGTGCGGGTGCCCCGCTCCCCCAGGGCGACCACGGCGGCGCGGCTCACGTGCGGGTGCGTTTCCAGGGCGGCCTCGACCTCACCGAGTTCGAGTCGGTGCCCACCGACCTTGACCTGGCGGTCGGTGCGTCCGAGGAACTCCAGGATCGTGCCGGGTCGGTAACGTCCCAGGTCTCCGGTCCGGTACCAGCGTCGCCCCTCATGTTCGACGAAGCGGTCCGCGGTGCGCTCGGGGTCTCCTCGATAGCCCAGGGCCACTCCGGCGCCACCGATCCACAACTCTCCGGGCACCCAGTCGGGGCAGTCCCGCCCATGGGGGTCCACCACGCGGTAGCGCTGGTTGCGCAGGGGGTACCCGTAGGGCACCGAGGGCCAGCCGCGAGGTGCGTGCCCGCCTTCGAACGCGTTGGACCAGATCCCCGCCTCGGTCGCCCCGCCCAGGGCCACCAGGTGCGTGCCGACGCCATTGGCCCGGCGCAGGGCGGAGGCCAGGTCGGTACCGACCCAGTCGCCGGAGACCAGGGCCAACCGTAGGGCCCGGGGGAACCCGTCCTCACGGGAGGCCAGGATCAGCATGTCGAGGAGTGTGGGGACGGTGTTCCAGACGGTCACCCCATGGTCGGCGCACAGGGCGCGCCAGCGTTCGGCGTCGCGGCGCTCCTCCTCGTCTGGCAGCACCAGCGCACCGCCCGCCCCCAGGAGTCCGAAGACGTCGTAGACCGACAGGTCGAAGTCGAGCGCGGACAGGGCCAGGATCCGGTCGCGAGGGCCGATGAGGTAGCGCTCGTTGACGTCGGCGACGGTGTTGAGGGCCGCGGTGTGACTCACCTCGACGCCCTTGGGCTCTCCGGTGGAGCCGGAGGTGAAGATCGTGTAGGCCGCCTGAGCGGGGTCGGGACGTACCGGGGCCGCCAGGGGCGAGGACTCCAGCAGCGCCGCCACGGTCACCGACCGTGGGGCGCCGGTTCCGTCACCGATCGCCCAGGCCGTGCCCGCCGCCCGGTGCACGCGTTCACGGCGCGGCTCGGGCTGTCCCACGCCGATGGGTACGTACACGGCTCCGGCGGCCAGTACGCCCAGGACCGCGCAGACCTGGTCGGGCCCCTTGGGCAGGCAGATCGCCACCGCGTCACCGGCGCGAACCCCGCGTTCCTCCAGGCCGGAGGCGATCCTCAGGGCCCGGTCGGCGACCTGACCATGGGTGAGGGTCTCCTGGTCGGTGATGAGGGCGGGGGTGTCCGAGCGTTGGGGGACACCGTCGAAGAAGGCGTCCTGCAACAAGCCCGCGGGCGGGTCCGTCGCGGGCCGGTGGGCGGACGCCCTGGACCGGCGCGTCCCCTCGGGCAGCAGGGTCGTCACCGCGTGGTCCCAGGCCTGCTCCCCTTCTCGGGCCAGGGTGCGCAACATGTCGAGGTAGGCGTCGAACATGCCGTCCAACACGCCGGGACGGAAGAGTTCTTCGACCGCGTCCCAGGAAATCTCCAAGGTCCCGCCGCTCTCCATCACCTGGTTGTCCAGGTGGACCTGTGGCGACTGTGACAGCCCCCAGACCCTCCGGGGGAACCCGGCGGACCGGTCCATGGACACGCCCGAGCCCAAGCCCAGGGATCCGGTGAACACCACCGGGATCGCGGGTTGGGAGGTTCCGGTGTGCCGGGCGAGTTCGCGCAGCACCCATTCGGCCGAGGCCTCCCGGTGGTCCAGGTCTTGGCCCAGGAGGTGCTGGAGCGACCTGGCCGCCATGATCGGGCGTTCTCCGGGCCGGCGCCGGTAGGAGGCCAGGGAGAGGGAGGTGAAGTCCCCCAGGACCCGTTCGACGTGAGGATGCAGGTCCTGGCGGTTGAAGAGCGTGAGGGTCACGCTCAGGTCGGTCTGGCCGCTCCAGGCGCTCAATACCTCTCCGTAGCAGGCCAGGAGCAGCGTCGAGGGGGTGATCGCGGCCCTGCGCGCCAGGTCGGTGAGGGCGCTCCACTCCCACGGGTCCAGACGTTGCGAGCGTCGGGTGAACCGGGGACGTTCGATCCGGTCCGGGTCCACGCGCAGGGGAAGGTCCGGAGCGGGAGGCAGCTCGGTGATCCGCTCCCGCCAGTAGTGGCGAGAGCGATCCTCCGCGTCGGGGTCGGTCTCGACCTGGGTGAGGTAGTCGCGGAACGTCACGTCCACCGGTTCCAGGCGCGCGTCGGGTTCGCGGTAGAGCAGGTCCAGTTCGGTGTAGAGGGTCATGATGCTCAGTGCGTCCAGCACGAGGTAGTCCAGGCCCACCCCGAGCCGGACCCGTTCGACGCCCTCGCGTGTGTAACGCAGGGCGCGCACGTCGAACAACGGCCACCGGGTCGGGTCCAGGACCTGGTGGGCCATGGTGTCGCGGAAGGTTTCGAGCGCGGGATCGGGATCATCCTGTTCGCGAGCGTCGGTCACGAGGACGCGTACGGGTGGGGCGCCGGGCAGGACCCGCTGGTTCCCGTCGGTGTCGAACACCGCTCTGAGCATGTCGTGTCGGGCCACGAGGCGGTCCAGGGCGTGTTCGATGAGCCGGAGGTCGACGTCGTCGCCGTCGAACTCGGTGTAGTGGTAGGTACCGACCCCGCCCAGGGTGAAGTCCGGGCTGCGGCCGGTCAGGTAGGCCCGTTGGACCCCGGTGGCGGGGAACGGGTCGTGACGCGTGTCGGCGTCGTGGTGGATGCGCTGGTCGTCGGCGACCTCGCCGCGTTCGGTCAGGGTGGCGGCGAAGTCCTTGAGCACCGGGTGGGCGAACAGTCGCGACACACGCGCCCCGGTGTGGCCCGCGCGACGGAGGGCGGCCACCGCGCGCGTGGCCAGGAGCGAGTCGCCGCCCAGGGTGAAGAAGGAGTCCGTGCGGGCCGGTTCCGGTGTGTCCAGTAGCTCGGACCAGACCCGGGCGACCAGGACCTCGACCTCCCCCCGTGGAGGGTCGACCCTTCCGACACCGCCGGACAGCCGGTCCCGCAGGAGCCGGGCGATGGTGTCGAGGTCGGGTTTGCCGTTCGGGGTCAGGGGGATCTCGGGGAGTTCCAGGACCGGGTCGGGGATCATCGCCGGGGGCAGCAGGGCGCGGATGTGCTCGGCGGCCGTGCCGGCCGTGCCGTTCCTCGCGGGCCGGGCCACGATGCCGCTTCCGGCGGCCTCTCGCGCAACGACCACGGCGGCCGGCCGAGGCGCGGGGCCGTCGAGTACGACGGCCACCGCGGCGCGGACGTCGGGGTGCGTGGTCAGGGCGGCCTCGATCTCACCGGTCTCCATCCGCACACCGTTGACCTTCACCTGGTGGTCGGTCCTGCCCAGGAACTCCAGGGAGCCGTCGGGGGTGTAGCGGGCCGAGTCCCCGGTGCGGTACCAGCGTCGACCACGGTCGGTGACGAAGCGTTCGGCGGTCAGGTCGGGGGCTCCCCGGTACCCGCGGGCGAGTCCCGCCCCCGCGACCCACAGCTCTCCCGGGACCAGGTCGGGCCGGTCGCGCCCCTGGGCGTCCACCACACGACAGGAGACTCCGGGCAGAGGAAGTCCCCAGGGCACACAGGTCCAGGAGGGGTCGGTGTCGTGGACCTCCAACAGGGTGGAGTGGACGGCCGCCTCGGTCATGCCGCCCAATGCGAGAAAACGGCACTCGGGGGCCTGGGCCCGCAACCGCCGCGCGAGAGCGGGCGCGATCCGGTCACCGCCCAACAGCACGGCCCGCAGGGGCGGCATCGGCGCCGTACCGGTCTCCACCGTCGACAGGAGCATGTCGAGGAAGGCGGGTACGCAGTTGAGGACGGTCACCGCCGCGTCCGACGCGGTCCGGGCCCAGCGTTCCGCGTCACGGCGGTCGGTCGACTCGACCAGTACCGCCGCACCTCCCACGGACAAGGGGGCGAACAGGTCGAAGACGGACATGTCGAAGTCGTACTCGGCCAGGCAGAGCGCCCGGTCGTCTCCACCCGCCCCCAGCGCGGTGGTGAGCACGTCGATGGTGTGGGCGGCGGATCGGTGTTCGATCTCCACCCCCTTGGGGTGACCGGTGGATCCGGAGGTGAACAGTACGTAGGCCACGGAGTCCGGTGACGTGTTCCGTTCCGTCCCCGGGGCCAGGTGCCGGGTCTGTTCGACGGTGAGGACTGGCACCCCGGAGCCGGCCGGTCGACCGGGGGCGTCGGTGATCACCAGTTCGGGGGCCCCGAGTGCCAGGATCCGGTCGCGCCGCACCACGGGTTGGGCCTGACTCACCGGGAGGTAGGCGCAGCCCGCGGCGAGTACCCCCAGGATCGCCGCGACCTGGTCCGCGCCCCGCGGTAGACGCACGGCGACGGTCGCTCCGGCGGGCACCGCGGCCTGGATGGCCCCGGCCACGCGCAGGGCCCTGTCGGCCAGGTCCCCGTAGGTGATCGCCTCCCCGTGGTCCGGTACCAGGGCGATGTCCTCGGGGCGGGTGCGCGCGTGGGCGAAGAAGGGGGCGTGGAGCGTGCGCGGGGTGGGTTCGGGGAGGTCGAGGGCGGTCGTGGCCCGGGCCCGCGCCTGCGCGTTCGAGAGGAGGGGCTCGAAGCGGCTCTCCCACACCCGCGGATCGTCCACCAAGCCCTCGACCAGGTCCCGGTAACAATCGAAGGCCGCCTCCATGGTGCCGGGCTCGAAGACGCGCGCACGCAGGTCCCAGTTGAGCAGCAGACCATCGTCGAGTTCGGTGACCTGGGCGTCCAGCAGGACCTGGGGACCCTGGGAGATGATCCAGGAAGGGCGGCCGAAGCACTCCTGGACCTCGTCTGTGAACAAGGGACCCAGCCCGATGGCGCTGGTGTAGACCACGGGTGCCAGGACCGGGGTTCCGCCGTTGCGACGGGTCAGGTCCCGGAGCACCTCCACTCCCCCATAAGCGCCGTGGTCGACGGCACGGTGCAGGTCGCCCTGGAGGGTGCGGGCACGTTCGACGAAGGTCATCGGGGCGCCGGTGTCCACGCCCAGCAGCACGGAGCTGCTGAAGTCGCCGATGAGCCGGTCGATCTGCGGGTGCGACGGCGCACGGTCGAACAGCGGCAGGTTGAGAGTGAAATCCGGGTCGGTGTTCCAGGCACCGAGTACCTCGGCGAAGGCCGTGGCCAGGGCGGCGGCGGGGGTGACTCCGAAGTCACGGGCCCGTCGCTCGAACGCTCGTGCCCGCTCCGGGGTGAGCCGGTGGTGCAGACGGTGGGAGCGGGTCGTGGGGTCCGTGGGACGGGCCGGTGCCTCGGCGTCGGAACGGACCGGCAGTGTGGGCGCAGACGGAATCTCCGCCAGGCGCGTCCGCCACCAGGCGCGGGCACGCTCGCGTTGTTCGTGCCCGCGCTCGCGCCGGTCGGCGAGGTGGTCGGCGAAGTCGTACTCCAGGGGCGAGGCGTCCACTCCCAGGTAGGCACCGCGCAGGTCCTCCAAGAGCACGCGCAGGCTGAGCGCGTCCGCGACGATCATGTCGAGGTCCACGTGCAGGCGGGTGGCACCCCCGGGGAGCAGGCTCAGGGCGATGTCCAGGACTTCGCCGGCCGCGACGTCCATGCGTCGGTGGGTGGCCTCCTCCCTGATCCGCTCCAGGTTCCGTTCGACCCCGCTCGCGGGCAGGTCGCGAAGGTCGTGCACGGTGACCACGGGTTCGGCCCCGGCGGGTTCGACACGTTGGTGGCCGTCGTCGTCGAAGCGCACCCTGAGCATCGGGTGGCGATCCACCACGGTCCGAAGCGCGTGCGCCAAACGTTCGGGCTCGACCCCGGTGCCGTCGAACTCGGTGTAGAAGTGGGCGGCCACGGCGCCAAGGGGTTGGTCGTCCTGCCGGCCGATCCAATAGGCGTGCTGCATGGTCGCCATCGGGAACGGTTCCCCCTCGTCCCGGTGTCGGGTGTTCACCGGACCCGCCGGGAGGTGGGTCACGCGTGCCTCGTGGAGCAGCGCGGTCCAGGCGGCGACCGTGGGCACGGCCGAGAGGTCCTCGAAGGTGACGTCGAAGCCGTCCTCCCTCCAGGCACCTGAGAGCCGGATCATCCCGAGTGAGTCGAGCCCGTGCTCGAAGAGGTCATCGGTGTCGGTGAAAGCCCCGGTTCCGAGTACTTCGGACACCTGTTCGCGAACGGTCTCGATCACCGGTCCGGCTTCGCTGGTCACTGAACCGCGCACCCCCTGTGGTCACGTTGGACCCGATAAGCAATAATGAAAACCGTTTTCATTGTCGGTATGTCCATGTATAGCACCGGCGGGAGTCCGGGGTCGACCCCGGTCCCCGCAGAATTCGGAGGGATCGATGTCACATGACTGGCTGCGGCGACCGGAGAGGGCGGACCACCGCTACCGCGAGCAGGGCTTTTGGGAGGACGGAACGCTGGACGACCTGCTCGAAGAACAGGCCGCCCACAGGGCGGACCATCCGGCGCTGGTCTCGGGTGGGGAGCGTCTGACCTACGCGGAGCTGAACGCGCGTGTGGACCGCCTGGCCTCAGGACTGGCCGGACTCCCGATCCGTCGAGGCGAACGCGTCCTCGTGCGATTGCCCAACCACACCGAGTACGTGGTCACGATCTTCGCCCTCTTCCGGATCGGGGCCGTACCGATCCTGGCCCTACCGGCGCTGGGCCCCGCGGACCTGGAATCGCTGGTGCGCGTCGGTGAGGCCGGCGCCATGATCGTCGCCCCGGGTCGGGGGCCGAGGGCCTCATCGGCGGTCGTCGAGAGGATCGCTCTCTCCGCCCCGTCCGTACGGCACCTGGTGGTGACCGGTGACTCCGGAGACGGCGCGGCACTGCCGTGGGACTCGCTCCTGGCCCCCTCCTCGGGCTCCCGCCCCACGTCCATCTCCTCGGAACGCTCCCCTGACGACCTGGCGTTGCTCCTGCTGTCCGGCGGCACCACGGGCATCCCCAAGCTGATCCCCAGGACCCACGCCGACTACCGCTACAACGCACGGGCCTCGGCCGAGGCGAGCGGAGTGGACGAGAACGCCGTCTACCTGGCCGTCCTTCCCGTCGCCCACAACTTCACGATGGTCTCCCCCGGCATCGTGGGCACCTTCGCGGTCGGGGGCACCGTGGTCCTCGGCCCGGACCCGAGTCCAACGACCGCCTTCGAACTGATCGAACGCGAGCGGGTGACCATCAGCGCGCTCGTTCCGGCCCTGGTCGGTCCGTGGTTGGACGAGGCTCACAGATCGGATCGGGACCTGAGTTCGATGAGGGTCCTCCAAGTGGGAGGATCACGCCTGGACGAGGCCACCGCCCGCCGTGTGGGGCCGACACTGGGCTGCCGTCTGCAACAGGTGTTCGGCATGGCCGAGGGCCTGAACAACTACACCGGTCTGGACGACCCCGAAGACCTGGTGTGCACCACCCAGGGTCGGCCGCTCTCCCCCGCCGACGAGGTCCTGGTGGTCGACGAACAGGGAGATCCGCTCCCCGCCGGCTCCGTCGGTGAACTGCTCACCCGGGGCCCCTACACCCTCCGGGGCTACTACCGCGCACCGGAGCTGGACCCCCTGTGTTTCACTCCGGACGGGTTCTACCGCACCGGAGACCTCGTCACCCGGTCCGAGAACGGCGACCTCACGGTCGTGGGCCGGGTCAAGGACCAGATCAACCGGGCGGGAGAGAAGATCGCCGCGATCGAGGTCGAGGAGATGCTCATGGGCCTTCCGGGGGTGCGGGCCGCCGCTGTTCTGGGCCTTCCCGACCCGGTGCTCGGTGAGCGCTCGGTGGCACTCCTGGTCGTGTCGGGGCAGGAGTGCCCTACCAGGGACGAGGTGCGCGCGGAGTTGTCCGAGCGTGGAGTCGCGGCCTTCAAGGTGCCCGACGAGGTACGTCGAGTGGAACGGCTCCCACTCACCGGGGTGGGCAAGGTGGACAAGAAACGCCTTCGGCGGGAACTGACCGGAGCCTAGGAGAACGGACCGCGGTGGGGACGGGTCGGCTTCCGCCCCCACCGCCGGTCAGGCCTGGAACGCGACGAGGGTCTCCTCGGTGGTCACCGTGACGGCGCATCGGCGAGCAGCGTAGGACAGGGCCATCTCGTGATCGCGAGCGGAGAAGTCGGCCACCGCGTCCGCGACGACGAACGCCTCGATGTCCCGCATGAAGGCGTCACAGGCGGTCATGAGGACACCGATGTGGGCGTACACACCGCACACGACCAGCTGGTCCCGCCCCAGGGCACGCAGTCGCTCCTCCAGGTCGGTACGGACGAAGGCACTGTAACGCCACTTGGTCAGGACCACCTCGTCCGAGGCGGGGGCCAGGTCCTCGACGATCGCACTGTGCACGGGGTCGTCCCTGAGCCCTTCCCCCCACAGGTCCCGCAGCAGGCCCCGCTCCTGTTCGTTCTGGGATCCGGGTTGGGCGGTGAAGATCCGGGGCACCCGGTTCGATCTGCACCGGTCGAGCAGGGCGCCGATGTTGGCCAGCAGTTCCGGGACCGGTTCACCTCCCGGTGTGAAGGCGTCGAGAAAGTACCGCTGCATGTCGTGGACCAGTAGGACACAGCGCGCGGGGTCGATCTTCCAGTCCATCCGTTCGGCGGACGGAACCCCCGGCATGGGATAGGGGGCGATGGAGGGCAGGGCGGACACAGGAGTCTCCTTCGAGATGGTGGTGTGGGGATCGGGGCATGGGTGGGCGGGCGCGTGATCGGCCGTGTCGGTCCAGATCAGGCTCCTAGACCGGCCCCGCCGTCCACGCGCAGGTCGTGCAGGGTGATGTGGCGGGCTCTGGAGGAGAGGAGAAAGGTCACGGCGTCGGCGATGTCCTCGGGGGCGGCCACCCGCCCCAGGGGAACCCCCACCCGGAAGTCGGTGAGGTCCGGCCCGTTCGGAGAGAGGGTCTCCTTGGAAGCGCCATCGCCCCACAACTGCCGACGCATCGGTGTTTCGGTGGAGCCGGGGGAGACCACGTTGCACCGAATCCCGTGAGGGGCCATTTCGAGTCCGAAGCACATGGTGAACTGGGTGGCGGCGGCCTTGGAGGCGGCGTAGGCGGCCATGGACACCCTGGGAACCGAGGCGGCGTCGGATCCTACGGTGACGAAGTTCCCGTGTCCGCGAGACATCATTCTCGAAGAGACCGCACGGCAGACGTTGAAAACCCCCAAGGCGTTACTCGCGAAGAGTTCGTGCCAGTGCCGGGTCGGGAAGTGCGAGGTCGCCCCGTGGCGCAGGAGACCGGCGACGTTGGCGACGGCGGTGATCGGCCCGAGGCCCTCCTCCACCTGGTGGACCAACCGTTCCACGGCGTCCTCGTCGCCGATGTCCACGCAGTAGTGGATCACCCGATGGCCTTCGTGTTCGAGTTCGGCCGCCAACCGTCGAGCCGGGGACTCACGGCGGTCGACCGCGGCGACGGTGTGGCCTTCCGCCGCCAGGCTCCGGACGACGGCGGCGCCGATACCTCCGGCGGCACCGGTGACCAGGGCGACACCCTTGTCGGATCCATTCGACCTTCCCGGTCTATCCGGATGAGAGGTCACAGCGCTCCCTTCACGAGCGTTCCGCGCCGCGTCCGGAGCCCTCCGAGGCGAACCAGGGCGGTCTCGCGGAGTCACAGACAACGTGGACAGACACCGGTCAGTTCGAAGGTGTGGTCGACCTGAGCGAAATCACTCAAGTAGCGGATCTTTTCCACGACCGCCGCGATCTCGGCGACCTGTGCGATCTCCTCCACCTCTCCGCAGACACGACAGAAGAGGTGGTAGTGGCGGACAGGTGTTCCACACCGCCGGTACAGACGCTCTCCTTCGGGTGACCGGATCGTGTCCAGCACACCCTCCTGGGACATCCGGTGGACCGTGCGGTAGATGGTGGACAGGCTCGGCGGACCCGTGGCGGAGGGGTTCGACCGATCCAGGTCCCGCAGGATCTCCCGACAGCTGCGAAAGCGGGAACTACGGTCCAGGACCTTGAGCACGGCTTCGTCGTACTTGGGTGTGTTGACCATGTCAGTCGACCGCCTGGCGTTGGGGCACCAGAGACAAGCGACCGACTCGGTATCGGCATCGCCCTACGCACACGAGGGGGACTCCCGGGGACGCGACTCGATTAGATGAAAATGATTATCAGTACCGTAGCACGCGCGTGAGTCGGTTCGCCCGAATCACCCCATACTCCGGGCGGGCGTACCGAGCACCCTCGCGGCTGTGTAGAGTATGGAAACGATTTTCATTTCCATTCCAGAGAAGGCACCTCGGAGAGGAGCATCCGATGCGCATCGCCCTGGTCACCGGGCTGCACGCGACCGCGCGACGTCAGGCCGTGGACGACTTACTGGCCACCGTTCCGCGTTCCATCGCCGTGCACCACGACCTGGAGGACATCGGCGACGGCGCGGTACATCGCGTGGTCCGCGACCGCGCGGGCCCCGCTGAGAGCGAGCAGGTGGACCTCGACCACGCCTGCGCCTCCTGCACCCTGCGCGAGGACCTCATCCCCTTCCTCCTGCGCACCGCGGACGCCCGCCGACACGACCTGTGCGTCGTGGAGTCCTGGGACGGGGTGGAACCCCGGCTGATCGCCGAGAACATCGCCGCGCAGGAGGGGCTGCTCCTGGCCACCGTCGTCACGGCCGTCGACCTCGTCCACCTGGTCGCCGACCTGAGCTGCGACGACGACCTGAGCGACCGCGAACTCGACATCGCCCAGGACGACTCCCGCACGGTCGCCGAAGTCCTCAACCGGCAGGTGGAGTATCCGAACGTGATCGTCCTGCACGGAACGGGGCCCGACCGTCATGCGCGGACCCTGCTCCAACAACTCAACCCCGCGGCCGCGATCGTCCGTTCAGGCTCGGACCTGCGAGGGTTCCTCGGCGGACGCTTCGACCCCGAGTCGACTCACACCCGGATCAACCCGGCCTGGGCCCAGTACTCCGATCACGCAGAGGAGCAGGGCGTGAGTTCGGTGACCTGGACCAGGACCCGACCGATGCATCCCCAGCGGCTCTCCGACGCGCTGGAGGAGATCGTCGCCATGAGCCTACGAGGCAGAGGCAGGTTCTGGCTGGCCGGCCAGCCCGACACCCTCCTGGTGTGGGACTCCCACCAGGACCTGCTCATGGTGGAGAGCGGCGGCCCCTGGATGGCCGCGCTCCCCGAGGCCGCCATGGACCTGGTCTCACCGGCCCGACGATCCTCCGCCCTCCTGGACTGGGACCCGGTGGCGGGTGACCGCCGCCAGCACCTGTCCTTCACGGGGATCGACATGGACAGCGCGCGCCTGTTGTCCCTGTTGGAGTCGTGCCTGGTCACCGACACCGAAACCGATCAGGACTTCCACAACGACCCCTTCGCCGAGTTCTCAGAGAGGTGACCATGCCCACCGGCCATCGCCGCACCATCAAGCCACCGCGCGAACGCCGCTTCGCCAACCCGCTGGGCGACGCCGACCGCGTCGACTACAAGGACACCGCCCTTCTCCGCAAATTCATCTCGGAGAAGGGCAAGATCCGTAGCCGCCGGGTCACCCGAGTCACCGCCCGCCAACAGCGCCTGATCGCCGCGGCGGTCAAGAACGCCCGCGAGATGGCCCTGTTGCCGTACCCGTCCTCGACGAAACAGAGCTGACCAGGAGGAATCCAGCATGTCCCGTGTCTGCCAGGTGACCGGAAAGTCACCCGGTTTCGGCAATGCCGTCTCCCACTCACACCGCCGCACCAAACGTCGTTTCGACCCCAACATCCAGAACAAACGCTACTGGCTGCCCAGTGAACGGCGATTCGTCAAGCTCCGGATCAGCACCAAGGGGATGAAGGTGGTCGACGCCCGAGGCATCGAACGCGTGGTCGCCGACATTCGAGCCGAAGGGGGGAGGGTCTGATGGCCAAGAAGAGCAAGATCGCCCGCAACGAACAGCGCAAGGCGGTCGTCGCCCGCTACGCCGAGCGCCGCGCCGAGCTGAAGCGACTCATCAAGAGCCCGCACACCGGCGAGGCCGAACGAGCCGCCGCCGTCACCGAACTGCGCCGACAGCCCCGGGACGCCAGCGCCACCCGTGTGCGTAACCGCGACTCCGTGGACGGCCGCCCCCGCGGCCACCTGACCAAGTTCGGCCTGTCCCGGATTCGTTTCCGCGAGATGGCGCACCGAGGGGAGCTGCCCGGGATCACCAAGTCGAGCTGGTGACCCCGGGCGAAATCCGCCGTTCGTGATCCGAGCGGCCCGCGGGTTCCCGGGGTAGGCGCCCCTCCTCCGGGAACCCGCACCCACGGTGGCGCTCAGGACGCGGAGTGTTCGTCCCAGTGGCCGTCGTGCCGACGGTGCAGGTGCCCGTCATGCACATAGTCCACATGGTCGTCGTGGGGTACGGACACGTGCCCACAGCCCTCCCCGTGTTCGTGCGGGTGGTCCTCGTGTACGGCGTGTCTCTCGGTGGAGCACTCGTCCCAGTGATCGTCGTGGACGTGGTGCAGGTGCCCGTCATGCACATAGTCCACATGGTCGTGGTGAGGCACGGCGACGTGACCGCACCCCTCACCATGTTCGTGTGCGTGGCCCTGGTGCGTCGGATGTGCGGTCGCCATGCTCTCCCCCGAATACGGTTCCCCAACGATGACCCGAAAGCAGCAACAACGCATCCATTCTATATCGCCTCTTCAAGGATCCACGGCGACGGAAAGAATAATTTGCTCCGACATATACAGCGAAATGAGGTCGACGGCCGATGCGAACCCTCACCTGCGTCGATGACGTCGATAAAATGATTCCCATCACCACGACAGATGGCGAACAGGGACGATCTTTTCACCTCTCATGGCTTTCCCACCATCGACCGGGAGGGCATGGTGCTTGATTCGCATTGCCCGGAAGAATCGCCTTTCCGCGACGAGATCCACTACGTCTGGCGGACGCTCTCCGAAGGGGCACTGCGCGCCGAAGCCACTCCGCGTGGTCTGCTCGTCGTACCCCGCGATCCGGTCGAGGCGGGAAGTAGGGACGGTCTCTTCGATGACCCGACGGGGCCGACGCGCACCGTCCCACCCCTTGGCCCGGGTCCAGGGGATCGAACCCGAGCCGGGAGGACCCGCCCACCCGTCTCGGAGGAGGAAACGACGGGCTCGTGGTGAGCGCGCCCGGGGATCGACAACCACACCGCTCACAGGTTCTTGCTCTGCGCGTCCCACTCGGGGTCGACGCACAGGCCACAGTCCTCGCCCACGAACACGCCCGCGGCCTCGGTGTCGTCCTTGAGTTGCCAGCGCAACCACGCGCCACCGACCCGCCCGTACTCGCCGCCGTCGGGTTCGGGGAAGGTCCCGTAGTGCCCCACGTCGAGGTGGCCCATGAACGCGGGCAGCCCCTCCGGAAGGTCGCGCCAGTCGTTGAGCGCGTTGCCGTAGGCGATGTCGCTCGGCCCGCCGGTGAAGTAGGCGATCGGGGCGTGCAGGTGGTCGAGGCGTCCCGGGTCCCTGTCACTGAACATGCCGCTGTTCCAGATCACCGTGGTCGTGATGCGAGGGTCGTCGGCGACGTCGTAGGTCTCCAGCCCACCGCACGACTGCCCCATGACGGCGATCCGTTCGGTGTCCACGTGTCCGCGGTACTCGCTCAACAGCCGGGTGTTCTCATCGACCGCCCAGTCCACGGACTCGATGAGCATCTCCGCGTCGGTGCTGCCCGAACCGTCCGGGCGACCGTTGGCGATGACCAGGAAACCGTGTGAGGCGAACTCGGTGAGGATGTTCTCGAACCACGTCCCATCAGCGCGGCAGGCGCCGTTGCCCCAGGCCACGATCGGCAGGGGCTCGTCCTCGGGCAGGTCCAGGGGTCGGTAGACGGTGTGGGCGGGCAGGCGACGATCGGTGACGTATCCGGCCTCATGGGGACCGCTACCACCGGCGACCTCTACGACGTCGGCGGAGGCCGCGGCCCCCGAGGGGACCCCGACCAGGGCGGCGGCCAGGAGAGTCCCGGTCAGGAGTGCGGCGGATCTTCGGGCGGGGGTCGATGTTCCCATCGCTGTCTCCCTTGCATGGAGGAGAACACCGGCCATCCGGTGTTCAGGAAGCGAATATCCGCGCCGCACACCGGGGCGTCAACGGGGCCTGTCGACGAACGGGTGGGATCACCGATCCCAAACCCGCGCGCCGCGAACAGATCGCGGTGTTCCACCGATGCGTGCCCCGCGTCCGAGGCGGAGAGTGAGACGGAGAACATTCGACCGACAAGGGAGACCCGCGTGGACGACAACCCCCTGCGCATCTACGACTTCATGGCCTGCGACGTCTTCTGGGATTTCGACGGAACACCGTTTCCGGCGGAGCAGCACAAGTTCCTCGTCTCCTTCCACCCCACCCCGGGGGTCCCCACCCCGGAACTGATCCGGTCCATCACCGCGCGCGGCCCGGACGGGTATCGGGTGGAGTTCGCCGACCAGGAGTTCACCCCCGCCAACACCAACGGCCACATCTACGACCACGCCCTCGACCACTACTGGTACATGGTCAACCTCCCCACCGGTTTCCTGCCCGGGGGCGTGTACTCCATCGAGGTATCGGGGGTCGACGGGGAGGTCCGGACCCGTTCGCGTCACCACGACATCGCGGCCTCACGACGTCTGGTGGAGTTCTACACTTCGCACCGGACCGAGCTCGCGGAGTCCTTCACTCCCTCGGGCCGAACCGAGTTGGGGACGGTACCGGCCGACGATGAGCTGGAGTGTTCCTGGTCGACCTTGAAGGATCTGGGCGGGCCCGACGCCCACTACATCTTCCGTCTGTCCACCGGGGGGTCGGCCAGGGAATTCGACACCCAGAACCTCACCTGGTGGGACAACATCTTCGTCGAGCACATGCGCGGGCACACCGACGCCGGCCTGAACCGTTCCTCGGTGCGGGTGGGCGCCGATCTGGCGGCCGACACCCCCTACGCCTACTTCGTCGAGGCCACCGACTCCAACGTGCAGAGCGAGACCAACATCTGTCTCTTCCAGCCGCACCAGTACTTCCACACCCCGGCTCGGGCCGAGGCCGGCACCGGGACCTGAGCCGAGGGCCCGCACGGTCCGGGTAGGTCCCAAGAAGCCACTCGGAGATGGATCTAGCGCTCGGGGCACACCCGTGCACCGGGCCACGAGTCGGACCCGGAGAGCGGGGGCGCGACGGTCGGGGTCCGTCGCGCCCCCGCTCTCAACCGCTGACGTTGAGGTCGGAGCTGCCGCTGCTCTGGTAACCCTCGGTCGCCAGGATCATGTAGTGCACGAAGTCGCCCAGTTGCATGCCCGCGTCGTTCCAGGCGTCGAAGTGGTTTCCGGTGGTGATGGTGCCACCCGTACGAGTCGACTGGCGAACGCTCCAGAACTGCGGGAACGTCTCGCTGTCTCCCTCCACCGACGGGGAGTCATAACGCATCGTGTGGTAGAGGTCGTAGCTTCCGCCATCACTGTCCACCGTGCCGCGAAAGTCGCCCTCGGGCCGGTAGGTGCCGAAGTTGTCGACGATGTAGTACTCCACGAGCGGGTTCGAGGTCCACCCGTACAGACACAGGTAACCGTTGCCGGAGGGGTTGAATCTCCCCGAGTAGGCGACGTTCCTGCGGCCACCGGTGCTCCAGCCCTTTCCGCATACGAAGTTGCCGGTGTCGCTCCACTGGGTGCTGTAGGAGCCCCCGGAACCCAGGGTCATGGAGACCGAACCACCGCCGTCGGTCCAGAACGAGTAGAAGTAGCCGTCGTGGGTGCCGGTCTGGTTCTCGGTGATGGTCTGGGCATGTGCGGTGCCGGGCAGCAGCGTGGGCATCGCCACGGCCAGGGCGCCGGCTCCGGTGAGTCCGATGAATCTCCTGCGGTCGAACGGGGGGTGGGGGGTGTCGTTCATGGTCGTCTTCCTCCTGGTGGGCCAGGCGGCGCCGCACGGAAGGGACCTCGGCGACCAGGGGTGCGTCACCGTGTGTCGGCGCCGTGTTGCGCAGCGGGGTCGGTTTTTCGCCGTGTCCCGAAGTATCCGTACGAGACGAACGCGAGTCAATGTTTTCCGGAAAATTTCGGATACATTAACAATCATTCAGTCATCATTCCTGCTGGTCAACCATCATTTTTACAAACTCATCCTGGAATCTTCCCTGGAACTCGGTTCCGATACACATGTCGGGATCGATCATGATTCCGAAACTTTTCGGCCCCCCTCGGGCCGCGAAAACGAGCCCGGACCCTGCGGGTCGGGCTCATCAACGGAACGGCCGGAGGGCCCTGCCCGGTCCGCGCCCGTTCGCCCTGGGGCCACGAGGCTCGACCTGCTCGACCGCAACATCTCCGGTCGAGCCGGACCATCCACCCCCGAAAGGATGGAGACCCATCGGGGCCCGAGTCCGACGGGCCTCCATCTCGGATGTTCTCCACCAAAGCCTCGGGAATCGAGGCCGCACCGAAGGACACGTTCAGGAGAACGGCGCGAGCCCCAAGGCCGGGTCGGCTGGAGCACGGCCTCGTTCAGGGCGGCGGGGCGCAGATGGGCGATCTTCTGGTATTCGCGGCCGGTGACCATGCGACCGAACGTTTTCCGATCGGGATAACGCACCAACGGGACCGCGTCCCACCCACGCCCGTCATCGGCGACCAAGGATGTGGACCGTCGCCGGCATAGAGCGGTTCGGCTCCGTATTCCCGCGAAAAAAAGGGGCCGCCCGTCGTGGGTACTCCTCGTAGGAGGAACGACCTTCTGGAGTGAAGCGCAGCAGGTCGAGTATGACCACGGAGCCCTCCCCATCCTCCTCCAGCATGTCCGCGAGGGCCGTCCCCGGAGGGGGCGACGGCCGTGGGTGACTCCTTGCGCGGTCGTTGGGCGCACCGAGCGTGAGCGGTGACGTCCACCACAGAAACCGCCTGGTCGGTATGTAACGCCGGCGACCCCGACCGCCCGCCATCGTCGCACGCCCGTCGAGCACCCCACCCCTCGCGGCCAGGCGTGCCACCCCGGACACGGAAGCCGGTCGGAAGCGGTGTTCCCACAGCTCACAGCGCACACCGAAGGTCCTGAAATGTAGTGCATTCTGCCACAAAAGATCACGCTGAAATAACAGAACGATATCGCCAAATCGCCCCCCTGTGACCCACTTCAGGCTTATACGACACCCGAAAATCATCCGACTTGAACCTTTTGCTATAGTCCGCCTGTTGGTCCCAACCGCCCCATGCGTCCCACACGGAGCGCGCAACTTCGGGCGGCGGACAAACGGCCACCTTCCCCGCCGATCCGCAATCGGCGGGCCCACGTATCGACGAAACCACGGCCGGATGCCCAGCGCACAGCGTCGTGCGCACGGGCCGAAGCTCCATGGTCGTTACGTGCCACAAAAACCGACGGGTGATCCGGCGCCCGTCCTCAGAAAGGAAATGAATGAATTCGGAGGAAATGGCGGTCCAGCAACTGAGCGGCCCCGTCACCATTTTTCTCATCGCACTTTTCTTCGGTGGAACGCTGTTCATGTCGATCCTGATCAGCAAGAAGAAAGAGAACGCCGATGGTTACATGAATGCCGGGCATAACATCGGTTTCGGCATCGCAGCCACCTCCATGACCGCGACATGGATCTGGGCGTCCTCCATGTACGCCTCGGCCACCGCGGGTTACACCTACGGCATCTCCGGCCCCATCCACTACGGGTTGTGGGGCGCGTTGATGATCCTGTTCATCTACCCCTTCGGACGACGCATCCGTGCGGTCGCCCCTCGCGCGCACACTCTCGCCGAGGTCATGTACGCCCGTCATGGACGCTCCAGTCAGTTGATGCTCGCCGGCTCCAACGTTCTGGGCAGCGTCATCTCACTGACCTCCAACTTCATCGCCGGTGGTGCGCTGGTGGCGATGCTCTCGCCCTTCAGCTTCACCCAAGGCATCGTGGTGATGGCGGCCGGTGTCCTGCTCTACACGCTGTGGTCCGGCTTCCGTGCCTCGGTGCTCACCGACTTCGCCCAGGCGATGGCGATGCTGGGCGCCGTGGTCGTCATCATCCCGGTCGTCTTCTTCGCCGCCGGCGGCACCGGCATGTTCGAGACCGGGGCGCAGAACCTGACCCCCCAGCAGTCGAACTTCTTCTCCTCGGACGCCTTCCTGAACCAGGGCGCGCCCTACATCGCCGCCGTGCTGGCCTACGCGATCGGCAACCAGACCATCGCCCAGCGCCTCTTCGCGGTTCGAGAAGACCTCATCAAGCCCACCTTCATCACCGCCACCATCGGTTACGGTGCCACCGTCATCGGCATCGGCATGCTCGGCGTGATGGCCCTCTACCTGGGCATGGAACCGATGAACGGGGACGTCAACAACCTCATCCCCCAGATGGCGACCACCTTCCTCGGTCCGATCCTGCTGTGCGTCTTCTTCATCATGATCATCGGAGCGCTGGCCTCCACCGCCGACTCCGACCTGGCCGCTCTCTCGTCGATCATGATGGCCGACGTCTACGGTCAGAACGTCGCCGGGCGCAAGAAGGCCAACCCGAAGACGATGCTGCTGATCGGCCGCGTCACGATGATCGTCGCCACCGCCGCGGCCCTGTACTTCGCCAGCGGTCAGATGAGCATCCTCGACCTGCTCGTGTTCGTCGGTGCCCTGTGGGGCGCCCTGGTCTTCCCGGTCATCGCCTCCTTCTACTGGGGCAAGGTCACCAACGCGGCCTTCACCGTGTCCACCCTGGCGGCCGTGGCGATCTTCATCCCCGTCCGCTTCGAGATGCTGCCGATGGGCACCCCGGTCGGCCTCGTCGTGGACGTGCTGTCGGTCATCGGTGTCGGCGTGGTCCTGGGTCTGATGTCCTTCGGCTTCTTCGGGCTCAAGCCCGCGCTGTGGATCGGTTCGATCGCCGCGATCGTCACCGCGCCGTTCGGGATCGGCTTCTTGCACGACTACCACGTGCTCAGCGGGTCGCTCGTCGCCTACGCGGTGAGCACACTGGTCTGCTACCTCCTGAGCTTCCGCAACAAGGAGTCCTTCGACTTCGCCCTGATCCAGAAGCGCATCGGTTCGTTCGACAGCGACGAGGAACCGGAGAAGGCCCTGGACGACGACACCGCTTCGAAGCACTGACCAAGAGAGGAACCCATGTCGACCCTGCTGTTGACCGGCTACGTACTCATCTGGCCCATCATCGTGGCCTTCGTACTCTTCTTCCTCCTGCGCGGCTTCTTCAAGGACTGGAGTCAATCGCGTAAGGAAGGTCGTCCGATCATCTGATCCTTCCGACCGCTCCGGCCGGGTACCGATTCCGAGGAGTCGGTGCCCGGCCCCTCGCGTCGAGTTCCCCGGAGAAGGCACCGGCCGCGTGCACGCATGTCCAAGCGGGCTCGCCGGCCGATGCCCGCCTCGGCGCCATGGACAGCGTCTCTTCGATCGTGAGGGTCACCGTCGTCCACGCCGCCACGCCGTTCCCGGGCCTGGTGGCCGAAGTGGAACAGGCTCGCGCGTTCATCCGCGAGGCCGGCCCGACGGCGCGCGTCCGGTCGCCTTCCCCCAGACCCACCTTCCCGATCACCCGTACCGGGTCCGGTCCCACACCCCGGCACCCCGCGCAACGCTCAGGCCCACGACTCCCCGGCAGGGGATCACCCGGAATTCTTCGGATCGGGCCTGTGGACAACCCGATCCGGACCCCTGTCGCGGCGCACACTGGAATCATGCTCTCCACCAACGCGCACACCCTGTTGCGTACCCTCTTCCAAGACCTGTCCGGTGACCGCCACATCCTCAACCTGAGTTTCCGATACGTCATGTCCACCGCCGTCGACCGGCGGGCGGATCACTTCGAAGTGGAACACCCGGTGGTGATCGAGCGCCTGTACACGGCTCTGATCGGGCAGGCCCCGGCCGCCCTGATCGTGCGCACCTTCACCGACCGCGTCCACGAAACGCGGCCCGATGGCACGATCATCCCCGTCAAGCTGGTCCGCGGCTGGCGGGTGGGACACCGCCGGCTGGTCCCCTTGGACGAGGCGCAGATGTTCGACGCCCACTGCATGGACGCCGCGTCCGGGGAGCCCGTGCCACCCGAGGCCGGGGTGGAGTACGTGGGCGCCCCCGAGGTCGACCTGTCCGACCTGGAACAGTCGTGAACCCGACGCTCAGGGCTTGCGGGCCACACCCCCGTAACCGTCGACCTCGGGTGGGATCCCGAACCCGGTCTCCTCGTAGCGCCACCGGCTCACCCAGACCACCCCCGGTTCCACGATCTCCAGGCCTTCGAAGAAGGCCGCGATCTCCTCCGGTGAGCGCTGGACGTAGGGCTCTCCCCCGCTCTGGTTGTACTGTTCGTGCGCTTCCACGTTGGCCGCACCGTGCACGTTGGTGCCGTCGTTGATCGTCAGGAAGCTCCCTGAGGGCAGCGGATCCACCAGTCGACGGACCAGGTCACGGGCCTGGTCATGGTCGGCGACGTGTCCCAGGATCCCCATGAGCATCAGGGCGACCGGGCGGTCCAGGTCCAATGTCCGGGCCGCCGATTCCAGGATCCGTTCCGGTTCGCGCAGGTCGGCGTGGAGGTACTCGGTGGCGCCCTCCTCGGTACCCCTCATCAACGACCGGGCGTGGGCGAGTACCAGGGGGTCGTTGTCGACGTAGACGATCCGGCTGTCCGGTGCGAACGCCTGGGCCACCTCGTGGGTGTTGTCGGCCGTGGGCAACCCCGCGCCGATGTCCAGGAACTGACGGATCCCCACCTCTCCCGCCAGGTGGCGCACCGTTCGGCCCAGGAAGGCCCGTGAGGCCCGGGCTCCCTGTGCCATGCCGGGGAACACCTTGAGGAAGGCCTCACCGGCCTCTTGGTCGACGGGGTGGTTGTCCTTGCCGCCCAGCCAGTAGTTCCACACTCGCGCCGAGTGCGGAATGGAGGTGTCGATCGGGGGGTGTTCGCTCATGGGGGGCTCCACCTTCGGTGTCGGAGCGGGGGTTCGTTCGCGCCATGATAGGTCCACGCGTACCCGGCCCAAGTGTCAGATCCCTTGGCCCACAGCGCTTCCCACCCCGAGCTCCCGGTTCGCGCACCGACCCGCCCGTTCATCGATGGGCACAGCGACGGTAGTGGCGTGTTCACGGGTCGTTACCGCGGCCTGGCTAGGTTCGCCGTGTTCACGCCCCCACACGGAAAGCAGCCCGACCATGTCGGTCACCCGCCGTTCGACGGCCCACCGCCCCCTCGCCCTGCTCGCTCTCGGCGCGCTCACCGTGGCGCCCGCGGTGGCCCTGCCCTCCACCTCTTGGGCCCAGACCTTCCCCGAACGTGTCCTGCTCTCCCCCACCGCCGACCCCGCCACCTCTCAGCACGTGACCTGGCGAACCGAGGACCTGGACGAGGGAGCGCACCTGGAGCTCATCCCGGTGCGCGGCGCGTCCTCGACCGCGCTCCTGCCCGCCGAACCCACCGGGCGGACCGCGGACCGTCAGTACTAACGGGTCACCCTCACCGACCTGGCCCCCGACACCGAGTACCGCTACCGTGTCGTCCCCGGTGAGGGCGCGGCCGGTCGTTGGCAGAACTTCACCACCGCCGACAGCGACGCGGTGCCCTTCGACTTCCTCTACTTCGGCGACATCCAGAACGACATCTCCGCCGGGGCCGCGCCCGTGGTCCGGGCCGCCCTGGCCGCCGAGCCCGACGCCCGACTCGCCGTGCACGCGGGTGATCTGATCGACCACGCCGAGAACGACTCGCAGTGGGGCGAGTGGTATGACGCGTTCGGCTCCGAGGGCACCGGCGGCATCAACCACGTGACCACGCCCGGAAACCACGAGTACTCCTCCAACGCGCTCAGCGGTCACTGGGACCTGCAGTTCCCCGGCGCCGGCAACGGTCCCGAGGAGGGTGTGGACCTGAACGAGACGGTCCACCACACCGATTACCAGGGCGTGCGGTTCATCAGCCTGAACTCCAACTACCGTGACGCCGACGTCGACGACGTCGACGCGTGGTTGGAGTCGCAGACCGAGTGGCTGGTCCAGACCCTGCGGGACAACCCGAACGAGTGGACCGTCGTCACCTTCCACCATCCGCTGTTCTCCAACAGCCCCGGGCGGGACAACGAGCCGCTGCGCCGGGCCTGGTTGGAGGTCCTGGAGGAGTACGACGTGGACCTGGTCCTGCAGGGCCACGACCACTCCTACAGCCGCGGCAACCTGGTGGAGAACCGTACCGAGGACCCCGACGTGCACACCGGACCGGTCTACTGCTGTGACCGGAAACGTTCACCCGGGTGTCCTCACGCTGCGATGGGTAGCGGTCGGCCTCCCCAACGAACACCTTTCTCGCTGCGTACCCGGGC
>NZ_JBEYLC010000006.1:0-24024 GCF_040635885.1 Nocardiopsis sp. NPDC006832
CGCTGCCAGAGCACCCGACATTGCCTTGACGCGTGCGGTGCGGGCGGCAACAATCACGCGGCGGGGAAGGAGGGAGAACCCACCCCCACCCCGCCAGACCACCGGAAGGTTCTCGACCTGAGGCGCCCCACAAGAGACCTGAGCAACGCCCAACAACCCCAAAGCTCCCCAGCTCAGGCGCCCCACCAACCACCCGACACCCCCAGACACCCAAGCCGCCAAGCCGCCAAGCCGCCAAGCCGCCAAGCCGCCAAGCCGCCAAGCCACGATGCCCCGAACTCGCTCGGCTACGACTCTCTGCTCTGCCGCGTCACCGGACGGGCAGAAGGATCAGGGTGAAGGACGGCTGAAGGACGGCTGAAGGCGTCAGGACATCGCGCTGCGGGCCACGGACGAGACCGGAGCCGGCGTGGTGGCCGGCGGAGAAGCCAAAAGAGATCTACATCGTCAAGGTGATGCGATCATGCGCTTGATTGTGACCGATGCGATTGATTTACGAACGTCCTGGTCTCCAGAAGTCCCGAAGAGTCGGCCCGAAAAGTTCCAGACGCGCGCATCCACTCCCCACGTCGAGGCCGCGAACCACCGGCCCCGACGTGGACACAGGGTGAGAGCGCGAACTCAGGCGGAGGTGTCCAGGGTCAGCTTGCCGGTGGTGGCCCGTGAACGAAGGTCCTCGTGGGCCCGGCGGGCCTCCGACAGCGGGTAGCTCCGGCCCTGGATCGGACGCAATTTCCCCTCGGTGACCAGGGCGAAGAGCTCTCGCATGGCGGTGCCGACCACGTCTCCGGGAAGCATCCAGGCGTGCGGCAGCCACATGCCGGCGACCGTGGTGGAGAAGCGCATGAGGTTGGCCGGCTGGACCGGTTTGGGCGCCTCACGGGAGGCCATGCCGTAGAACGCCAGGCGCCCGAACGGCGCCAGGGCGCGCACGCTCTCGTCTGTGACGCGCCCGCCCACCATGTCGAGTACGACGTCCACGCGGCGGCCCTCGTTGGCCTCGATGAGTGCGGCGGTCATGTCGGGCGCGGCGGAGTCCACCACCGCGTCGGCGCCCAGTTCCAGGGCCAGTGCGCGCTTGTCCTCGCTGCTCGCCACCGCGATCACCCGGCCGGCGCCGAAGTGCGCGGCCAGCTGCACCGCGAGGGTGCCCACGCCTCCGGCGGCGGCGTGCACCACCACGGACTCTCCGGGTTCCATGCGCACGCTCTTGCGCAGCAGGATCCAGGCGGTGGCGCCTTGGACGATGAGGGCGAGGGCGGCTTCGTCGGAGACGCCCTCGGGGATCTCGTAGGTCATGTTCGGGTCGGCCACGGCCTTCTGGGCGTAGCCGCCGCCCCCGTTGAGCAGGCCCACGACGCGGCGGCCGTCGGCGGTGCGTCCGGCGATCTCGGCGCCGGGGACCATCGGCAGTGTGGAGGGGGCCAGATAGCTGTTCTCGGCTTGATGGGTGTCGGCGAAGTTCACGCCGCTGTGGGTGACGTCCACGAGGAGTCGTCCCGGGCCTGGCTCGGGGTCGGGCAGTTCGGTGGGGACGAGGACCTCGGGTCCGCCGAACTCGGTGATCTGGATGGCGCGCATGAGGGGTCCTTCCATCGGGGAGGCATACCGACCAGATGGTATGACATGGGGAGAGTGATGGCGCGGGCGCCCCGCCTGGGTCCTTCCTGGGTCGCCGCGGACACTCGGCCCAGGGTCGCGGCGTCCGGCCTGGTGAAGGCGTCGGAGTGGTTCGGGGCTTGCGCGGACAAACCTAACGTTGTTAGGTGGGGTGGACGCCGCGAACCCCCGAGGAGACCCCCACATGGACGCCGAGCAGATCGTGACGACCGTGAACGGACCCGTTCGCGGCACACCCTCGACCCGGGCCGAAGGGGTCACGGTCCATCGCGGCATCCCCTACGCCGCCGCGCCCTTCGGCGAGCACCGCTTCGCCGCCCCCGCCCCGGCCCCCCTCTGGGACGGGGTACGCGACTGTTCGGGGTTCGGTCCGCCCCCGCCCCAGGGCGAACAGCTCATCGGTGCCGCGCACTGGGACCCCGACACCTCGCTGGACTGCCTGGTCCTGAACGTGTGGACCGCCGCCTCTCCCGACTCCCCGGCCCCGGTCCTGGTGTGGATCCACGGCGGCGCCTACATCGTCGGATCCGGCGCCGAGGGCACCTACGAGGGCTCCCACCTGGCCGCCGAGGGAACGGTGGTGGTGAGCGTCAACTACCGGCTGGGCTTCGAGGGCTTCGGACACGTGCCCGGACGCCCCGACAACCGGGGACTGCTCGACCAGGCCGCCGCCCTGCGCTGGGTGCGCGACAACATCGCGGCGTTCGGCGGCGACCCCGACAACGTCACCATCGCGGGTGAGTCCGCCGGTGCCGGGTCCGTCATCGGCCTCATGGCCATGCCCGACGCCCACGGTCTGTTCCGGCGCGCCATCGCCCACAGCGTCCCCGCTGACACGATCACCGTCGGCACCGCCCGACGGGTGTCGGAATCGGTGGCCAAGGCCGCCGGGGTGCCGTTGGAGGCCGAGGCGTTGGCCGTGCTGGCCCCGGAGGAGATCCTGGCGGCCACCGACGTGGTCCTGTCGGGCAGCGGTACGTCGAGCAGGGGAGTGCGCACCAAGGCGTTCACCTGCTATGCGCCGGTGGTCGGCGGCCCCGAGCTCCCCGAGGAGCCGCTGGCGGCCATCGCCCGCGGCGACGCCACCGGCGTCGACCTGCTCGTCGGTCACAACACGGAGGAGTACCGTCTGTTCACCGAGCTCGGCCAGTCGGTGGAGATCGACGGTGAGGAGGCCTTGGCGGCCACCGCCGCCCATCTGGGATTGGGCGAGGACGCCGTGGGCGTCTACCGGTCGGTGTACCCCGACGTCTCACTACGCGGACTGTTCAACGAGATCCGTGGCGACGCCATGTTCTGTGAGTACTCGGTGCGTGTGGCCGAGGCGCAGGCCCGGGCCGGGGGCCGTGCGCACTTCTTCCGTTTCGCCGCCCAGAGCCGCACGATGGAGGGCAGACTGGGCGCCTGCCACGCTTTCGACCTGCCGTTCGCCTTCGGTAACCTCGACAGTGACCTGGCGGTCTTCCTGTGCGACGGCGAGCCCGACGAGGCGCTGCGAGCGCTGTCGGCGCGGATGGTCGCGGCCTGGCGTGACTTCGCCGCCACCGGTGATCCGGGATGGTCCGCGGTGCGACCGGAGAGCACCGTGGTGCGGGTGTGGGACGTGACCGACTCCGTGCGGGAGGGCGATGACTCCCCGCTCCGAGGGCTGTGGTCGAAGGTGGACTTCGCGCCGCGCTAGGTGCCCGCCGGCACCGGCCCCGGTGGCTTCGGCGCCGTCCACGGCACCGATGTATAACATGCGATCAGGGGGTCCATGGTGTCCGAGGGGACTGTTGTGGTGGAAGAGGTATCGGATGCGTTGTCGGAGGCGCGCGAGGACGTCACACGCTTCCTGCTGTCCTACAAGTTCGCCATCGACACCCTGATGGCGAAGGTGAACATCCTCAACGAGGAGTTCCGCTACACCAACGACCACAATCCGATCGAACACGTGGACTCTCGGCTCAAGTCACCGGCCAGCATCCTGGAGAAGGCGCGCCGGCGCGGCGTATCGCTGGACCTGGAGAGCATCGCCAGGGAGATCTTGGACATCGCCGGGATCCGGGTGACGTGCAGTTTCGTCTCCGACACCTATGCGATCCGGGACATGCTGTCAGGACACGAGGACATCCAGGTCATGGAGGAGCGGGACTACGTCCGCTCTCCCAAGGCCAACGGCTACCGGAGTCTGCACCTGTTGGTGCGCACCCCGGTCCGGATGTCGGACCGGACCGTCGAGGTTCCGGTGGAGATCCAGATCCGCACCATCGCGATGGACTTCTGGGCGAGTCTGGAGCACAAGATCTACTACAAGTACGCCAAGTCGGTGCCCCAGGAGTTGTTGGACGAGCTGCGGACGGCGGCCGAGACCGCGAATCGGTTGGACCAGACGATGGAGCGGTTGCACAGCGAGGTGCGTGAACTGGGCGACCGTGCTCAGGTGCCGCTGCCGGGGCCGGAGGAGCTGCGCAGGATCCCGATCGCCGACGAGTTGTTGGACGCCCTGGCCGAGAGGGTCAACGCGCGCCGTACCGATTGATCCCGGCCCGCCCGGCAAGAGCCGGTAAAACCTGGTGGCTCGACACGTTCCGACCGTTTGGCCGGTGCTCTGTGCGGTAACCCGTGGGGACGGGACCCGTCCGCTCTGGGGAGGAACCGGCCTTGGACACCACGATCACTTTGACGGTGGACGGTGAGCGCCGCGAGCTCACCGTCGACACCCGCACCACACTGCTGGACGCGTTGCGCGACGGTTTGGGGGTGTACTCGCCGAAGAAGGGCTGCGACCACGGCCAATGCGGCGCCTGTACCATCCTCCTGGCGGGGCGGCGCGTCCTGGCCTGCCTGGCCCTGGCCGTCGCTCACGACGGCGCGGAGGTGACCACGGCCGCGGGGCTCGGTCGGGGTGACGAGTTGCATCCGGTCGCGCGGGCGTTCCTGGACCACGACGGTTTCCAGTGCGGTTACTGCACGCCGGGGCAGATCTGTTCGGCGGTGGGCATGCTGGCCGAGGCCGAGCGGGAGTGGCCCAGCCACGTCACCGAGGACCTGGACGCTCTGGTGGAGATGGACGAAGCCGAGATCCGGGAGCGCATGAGCGGCAACATCTGTCGTTGCGGCGCCTATCCGGGCATCGTCGGCGCGATCGGGGAGGTCCTTCGATGATCCCGTTCGCCTACTCCCGTCCCGGTGACGCGGCCGAGGCGGTCGCGGCCGTCGCCGACGACCCCGGCGCGTCCTTCCTGGCCGGCGGCACCAACCTGGTCGACCACATGAAGCTGGGGATCACCTCGCCCACGGCCCTGGTGGACGTGCGGGAGGTGGTCGACGACGGTGTCGAGGAACTGCCCGGGGGTGGGGCCCGGATCGGTGCGGGGACGACCAACAGCGAGTTGGCCGCCCATCCGTTGATCCGCCGCCGCTATCCGTTGCTCTCCTCGGCTCTGCTGGCCGGGGCTTCGGGGCAACTGCGCAACATGGCCACGACCGGCGGGAACCTGCTCCAGCGCACCCGTTGCGTCTACTTCCAGGACGTCACGACCCCCTGCAACAAACGTGAACCGGGCAGTGGTTGTTCGGCCCTGGAGGGGCATGGGCGCGACAACGCCGTTCTGGGCGCCTCGGAACAGTGTGTGGCCACCCACCCCTCCGACATGGCGGTGGCGATGCTGGCCTTGGACGCGCAGGTGCGTGTGCTGGGCCCGTCGGGCGAACGTCGGGTGCCGCTGGCCGACTTCCACCGTCTGCCGGGGGTCGAACCCGAGCGCGACACCGTTCTCGAACACGGCGAACTCATCACCGCGGTGGAACTGCCGGCGCCGGAGGAAGGAGCCCGGTCGGCCTACCGCAAGGTACGTGAACGGGCCTCCTACGCGTTCGCGCTGGTCTCGGTGGCCGCGCTGGTGCGTGTGCGGGGCGGACAGATCACGGACACGCGGATCGCCTTCGGTGGCGTGGCCCACGCCCCATGGCGGGCCCGGCGGGCCGAGGAGGTGTTGCGGGGTCGACCGGTGACCGAGATGGCGTTCCGGGTGGCGGCCGAGGCCGAGTTCGCCGAGGCGCGTACCGGCCGGGACAACGCCTTCAAGGTGCCGTTGGCGATCAACACTTGCGCGGCGGTGCTGCGCTCTTTGACGGGGGTGAACGGGTGAGTGGCGAGATGACGGGCGCGAGGACCGGGGCCATCGGTGTGCCGATGGAACGGTTGGAGGGGCGGGCCAAGGTGACGGGCACCGCCCCCTATGCCTATGAGCACTCCTTCGAGGGCGCCCTGTACCTGCATCCGGTGCTCTCGACCGTGGCCCGGGGGCGGGTGCGTTCGATGGACACGGCGCGGGCCGAGGCGGTCGAGGGGGTGCGGGCGGTCCTGACCCCGTGGAACGCTCCGCGCCTGGCTCGGACCGACGACCGCGAGTTCACCGTTCTGCAGGACGGTGAGGTGTACTTCCGCGGCCAGTTCGTCGCCGCCGTGGTCGCCGACGGTCCCGAGGCCGCGCGTCTGGCGGCCGATCTGGTGGTCGTGGACTACGAGGTCCACCAACACCAGGTGGATCCGTCGGTGCCCGGCCGGGAGACCTATCGGCCGAGTGCGGACGACACCGGGGTGGAGGCCGACACCGAACAGGGCGATGTGGAGAGCGCCCTGACCGAGGCCATGGTGCGGATCGACCGGACCTACCTGACGCCGCGCGAGTACAACAATCCGATGGAACCGCACACCACGATCGCGCTGTGGGAGGAGGGTCCCGATCGGCTCACGCTGTACGACTCCACGCAGGGTGTGCACGTGGTGCGCGGGACCGTCGCGGAGGTCTTCGGGCTCGCATCCGAGCGGGTGCGGGTGATCTCCCCGCACGTGGGTGGCGGGTTCGGTTCCAAGGGGTCGGCCCACGCCCACAACGTCGTGGCGGTGTTGGCCGCGCGCGCCCTGCCCGGGCGTCCGGTGAAGTTCGCGCTGACGCGACGGCACATGTTCTCGTTGGTGGGGTACCGCCCGGACACGCGGCAGCGGATCCGGTTGGGCGCCTCGGCGGACGGCCGGCTCGGTGTGCTCGTCCACGACGTGGTGGAGGCGACTTCCCGGGCCAAGGAGTACGCGGAGATGAGCGGTGCGTGCTCGCGGATGATGTACGCGTCGCCCGCTCGTCGAACGTCGCACCGGTTGATCCCCTTGGACGCGCCGATCCCGTTCTGGATGCGTGCGCCCGGGGAGGCGCCGGGGATGTTCGCGCTGGAGACGGCGATGGACGAACTCTCCTACGCCTGTGGTCTGGACCCCATCGAGTTGAGGATGCGCAACGAACCGGAGCGGGATCCCGAGAGCGGTCTGCCCTGGTCGGGACGGAACCTGGTGGAGTGCCTGCGTCGGGGCGCGGAGCGGTTCGGCTGGTGGGATCGGGATCCTCGGCCCCGGGCGCATCGGGACGGCGATCGGTGGGTGGGCACCGGGATGGCCGCCGCCACCTATCCGAGACTGATCATGCCGGGGTCGGAGGCCGAGATCGTCCACGAATCGGATGGGCGTTACACGGTCTCCATCGGGGCCGCCGACCTGGGCACCGGAACCTGGACGGCCCTCACCCAGATCGCCGCCGACGCACTGGGTTGCGACACCGCGCGCGTGCGGTTGCGGATCGGGGACACGGATCTGCCCTCGGCCAGTGTGGCGGGTGGTTCGTCGGGGATCTCCTCGTGGGGTTCGGCCCTGGTGGCGGCGGCTCGTGTCTTTCACGAGGAGCACGGGAACGATCCGGCCGTCGGGGCACGGTCGCGGGCCGGTACACCGCAGGACCCGGATCGGGAGAGGTACGCACTGCATTCGTTCGGTGCCCACTTCGCCGAGGTGCGGGTCGACGTGGACACCGGTGAGGTGCGCGTGCCGCGGATGTTGGGGGTCTTCTCCGTGGGGCGGATCATCAATCCGAGGACCGCGAAGTCGCAGTTCGTGGGCGGCATGGTGATGGGGATGTCGATGGCCCTGCACGAGCAGGGCGTGGTGGATCCTCGGTTCGGCCACGTGGTCAACGGTGACCTGGCCGAGTACCACGTGCCCGTGAACGCGGACGTGGGTCGGGTGGATGCGGAGTGGCTGGAGGAGTCGGATCCGCATGTGAACGCCCTGGGTGCGGCGGGGGTCGGTGAGATCGGGATCGTCGGTAGCGCGGCGGCGGTGGCCAACGCCGCCTTCCACGCGACGGGCACCCGGGTGCGTGAGTTGCCGTTGACTCCGGACCGGTTCCTGGTGTGAGCGTGGCGGGTCGTGCCGGCGAGCACATCGTCTACACGGTTCGGCAGGCCTGGCGTATGGAGCGGGGTGGAGGAGGGGCCGGGGAGGTGTGTCCTCCCCGGCCCCTCGTGTGCCTCGTGGTGCTACTCGCTACTCGCTACTTGCTCAGGCCGGCACGGCGCAGGGCGTCGGCCATGGCGCCCGAGGGGGCAGGGGCGTTGTCGCGTCCGCCTCGACGGTCGCCGCCGTTGCCGCCTCGACGGTCGCCGCCGTTGCCGCCTCGCTTGTCGCCACGGCCCTTGCCGCCGCCGCCGCCGTTGCCGTTGCCGCGACGGCGTTCGCCGCCGCGTCCGTCGCGCTCACCTCGCTCACCACGGTCGCCGCGGCCGCCGCCCTGCGGGGCCTCGTCGTCCAGGCGCATGGTCAGCGAGATGCGTTTGCGCGGGATGTCCACGTCCTGCACCTTGACCTTGACGATGTCACCGGGCTTGACGATGTCGCGTGGGTCTTCCACGAACTTGTTGGACAGCGCCGACACGTGCACCAGACCGTCCTGGTGCACGCCCACGTCCACGAACGCGCCGAAGGCGGCCACGTTGGTGACCACGCCTTCCAGGATCATGCCCTGTTCGAGGTCGCCCAGCTTCTCCACGCCCTCCTTGAAGGTGGCGGTGGCGAAGGCCGGTCGAGGGTCGCGGCCGGGCTTGTCCAGCTCGCTGAGGATGTCGGTGACGGTCGGCAGACCGAACTTGTCATCGACGAAGTCCTCGGGGCGGATGTTTCCGAGCGCCTTCTTGTTCCCGATCAGCGTGGACAGGTCGCCGCCGGTCGAGTCCAGCATGCGTCGGACCACCGGGTAGGCCTCGGGGTGGACCGCGGAGGCGTCCAGCGGGTCGTCGCCGCCTGGAACCCGGAGGAAGCCCGCGCACTGTTCGAAGGCCTTGGGGCCCAGGCGCGGCACCGAACGCAGCGCCTCTCGGGTGCGGAAGGGGCCGTTGGCGTCACGGTGGGCGACGATGTTGCGGGCCAGGGTGGAGGTCACCCCGGATACTCGGGTCAGCAGCGGTACCGAGGCGGTGTTGACGTCCACGCCCACACCGTTCACGCAGTCCTCGACCACCGCGTCCAGTGAACGCGAGAGCTTGGCCTCGGCCAGGTCGTGCTGGTACTGGCCCACGCCGATGGACTTGGGGTCGATCTTGACCAGCTCGGCCAGGGGGTCCTGCAGACGGCGCGCGATGGAGGCGGCGCCGCGCAGGGACACGTCCAGGTCGGGCAGTTCCTCGGAGGCGTAGGCGGAGGCCGAGTACACCGACGCGCCGGCCTCGGAGACCATCACCTTGGTGAGCTTCAGGTCGGGGTGAAGCTTGATGAGGTCACCGGCGAGCTTGTCGGTCTCTCGGGAGGCGGTGCCGTTGCCGATCGCCACCAGTTCCACGTTGAACGCGGCGCACAGTTCGGCCAGGCGGCCGATGGAGCCGTCCCAGTCACGGCGTGGGGCGTGCGGGAAGATCGTGTCGGTGGCCACGACCTTGCCGGTAGAGTCGGTGACGGCGACCTTCACGCCGGTGCGCAGGCCCGGGTCCAGGCCCAGTGTGGAACGGGTTCCGGCCGGGGCGGCCAGCAGCAGGTCGCGCAGGTTGGCGGCGAAGACGTTCACGCCGTCGTCCTCGGCCTGTTGCCATAGGCGCATGCGCACGTCGATGTCCAGCCGGACCAGGACGCGGGTGCGCCAGGCCCAGCGCACGGTGTCCTGTAGCCATCGGTCGGCCGGTCGGCCCCGGTCGACGATGTCGAAGTGGGAGGCGATGGCGTTCTCGTAGCCGCTGCGCGGCACGGTGCCGTCGGGGCCCGGGTCGGGGGTCTCCTCCGGCTCCAGGTTGAGGGTGAGGATCTCCTCCTTCTCGCCCCGGTACATGGCCAGCACGCGGTGGGAGGGCAGCGCGGTGAGGGGTTCGGAGAAGTCGAAGTAGTCGGCGAACTTGGCGCCGGCCTCCTCCTTGCCCTCACGGACGGTCGAGCCCAATCGACCCTTCTCCCAGAGGCGTTCGCGCAGGTGGCCGGTGAGGTCGGCGTCCTCGGCGAAGCGTTCCACCAGGATGGAGCGGGCGCCGTCCAGGGCGGCCTTGGTGTCGGCCACGCCCTTGTCGGCGTCCACGTAGGAGGCCGCGACCTGCTGCGGGTCCTGGGTGGGGTCGTCGAACAGTCCGTCGGCCAGGGGTTCGAGACCGGCCTCGCGGGCGATCTGTGCCTTGGTGCGGCGCTTGGGCTTGTAGGGGAGGTAGATGTCCTCCAGACGGGCCTTGGAGTCCGCCGCGTTGATGCGGGCCTCCAGCTCGTCGTCCAACTTGCCCTGGGAACGGATCGACTCCAGGATCGCGGCTCGACGTTCGCCCAGTTCACGTAGGTAACGCAGGCGTTCCTCAAGTTCGCGCAGTTGGGCGTCGTCCAGCGCGCCGGTGACCTCCTTGCGGTACCGGGCGATGAAGGGCACGGTCGACCCGCCGTCGAGGAGCTCGACGGTGGCACGGACCTGGTGCGTGCCCACGCCGAGTTCCTCGGCGATGCGCTGGTCGATCGTGGGTGTCACAGGGGTCGTCACTTGGTCAAGTCCACTCTTCGGCTGTTCGGTGCGCGGACATTCTCGCGGCGCGCGGGGGTGTTGTCATCCCGGCACGTCGTCGGTTCGTCACTCCCAGGTTCCCGCATCCGTGGAGGTGGTCGGTCCCGGGAGGTGTCAGGAGCCGTTGCCTTCGAGGAAGTCGGGGGCGTAGTACTCGTCGACGGGTGTGGGTCCGCGGTAGCCCTGGCACATGCACTGGCGGTAGGTGGAGTCGGCCTGTCCCGTCCAGCGGCCGGGGATGACCACCTGGGTCAGGCAGCGCTTGGTCTCCTGATCGTGGAAGACGAGGTTGTGACCGCAACCGCAGATGGGCTGGGGGTTGGCGGGTCGGCCCTGGCCGCCGTGGAGGGCGCGGGGGTCTTGGTGGGGGTGGAACTGTCGGGTGATCTGCCGCTTGGTGGTGGCCCGGCCCGCGAGGTATCCACCGACCGCGATGGCCACTCCGATGACCATGGAAACCGGATCCATGCGGTGACACGCTCCTTTGTCCTGAAACTCTTGCGCCTCGGCTCGCGCTCGACGTGCGCTCGCTCCCATTGTCACCCATACGACGGTGGCTGACGAGGAGGAGGTTCCTTCCTCGGGGGAGCGGTTCCCCGAAGTTTCCCAAAGAAAATTCTGCAAAGGTATTTTTGCAAAGGTATCTTTGGGATACGGTTTCGGTATGAGCGAGGAACCCGAATCCACCCCACCCCGGCCCCTCGACGTCGGTGCCGAGGCCCTGCGCGGCCTGGCCCACCCTCTGCGTGCCCGCATCCTGGACGATCTCCGGTCCCGGGGCCCGGCCACCGCCACCATCCTGGGTGAACGTCTGGGGGAGAGCAGCGGCTCCACCAGCTACCACCTGCGCCAACTGGCCCGGTTCGGGTTCGTGGAGAACGACCCCGGACACACGGGCAAACGGGATCGTTGGTGGCGGATCCGCCCGGGCGGCTGGCGTTTCAACGGAATCGACCACCTGCGCGACCCGGCCACCCGCGAGGCCGCCGAGATCGTCCTGGACCGCTACTACGGCGGGCGTCGGGAACGGCTCGACCGGTGGCACGCCTTGACTCGGGAACGGCCCGACGAACCGGCGGTGCGCCGCTGGCTGCAGGCCATGCAGGACTCGGTCTCCCACGCGCGGATGACCCCGCGGGAGACCGAGGAGTTCGCCGGTGCGCTACAGGAGTTCATCCGCTCCTGGACCCGCCGTTTCGATGGCCGAACGGCCCGAAGCCACCCCGACACCGAGGCGGTGGAGTTGCAGACCGACCTGTTCCCCGACCTCGTCGAGGAGGACGTCGAACCCGACGAGCGGTAGAGCCACCTGAGATTCCACCCCCCATCAGGAGCCACACCATGACCACCGCACCCACCACCACGAACACCACCCGCACCGAGCGTCTGGGCGCCGACTTCCACCGTTTCTGGGGCGCCGGCGTGTTCACCAACCTGGCCGACGGCATGCTCGTCGTGGCGTTGCCGCTGATCGCCGTGTCACTCACCCAGGACCCGCTGCTCATCTCCGGGTTGACCGCCGTGCGGTTCCTGCCCTGGCTGCTGTTGGCCCCGTTGTCGGGGGTGCTCATCGACCGAGTGCACAGGATGCGCGCCATGGTCGTGTCCAACACCCTGGCCACCCTGGTCATGGTCGCCCTGTTGCTGTCCCTGGTGACCGGGAACCTGACGATCTGGGTGCTGTACGCGGCGATCTTCGCGGTCATCACCTGTGAGACCGTCACCGACCCCGCGAGTCGTATCGCGGTGGTCCGGCTGGTTCTCCCACGCCTACTGGACCGGGCCAACAGCCGGGTGGAAGGGGGCCGGCTGGTCGCCCAGGACTGCCTGGGGCGGCCGGTGGCCGGCTTCCTGTTCGCGGCCGGCGCGGCTGCGCCCCTGCTGGGCATCGCCGGTTCCTACGCCCTGTGCGTGGTGCTGTTGTGCGCCATCCCGATGGTGTGGCGCCGCTCCGTCCCGGCCGGCGAAGAGGACTCGCGTACCGAGTCCGAGGGGTTCTGGCGCTCGACCGGGGAAGGGTTCCGACAGGTCTTCGGCGACCGGATCCTGCGCGGCAACATGCTCTGCAACGCCGGGATGATGATCGGCGCGAACATGGGCGGCGCCGTGCTGGTGCTCTACGCCCAGGGCGACCTGGGGGTCTCGGCCGCCTACTTCGGGGCCTTCACCATGTCCTCGGCGGTCGGTGGTGTGCTCGCCACGCTGGTGACGGACCGACTGATCGTCCGTCTGGGACGGCGCACGGTCGTCCTCGGCGGTTACCTGGGGGTGGCCGCGGCGTCGGTGGCGGTGGCCCTGGCCCCTGGTGCCTCCACGGCCTTCGTCTTCCTGGTCGGACTCGGATTCTGCATCGTGGCCTCCAACATCGCGGCGAGCCCCTACTACCAGACCGTGGTCCCCGACCGTGTGCGCGGGCGGGTCAACGGGGCGAGCAAGATGATCGGTTGGGGCATCACCCCGATCGGAGCGCTGCTGGGCGGGACACTCGGGCGCGTCGACCTCGCGTTGCCGTTCCTCGTCGGTGGGGTGATCATGGCCGGCACCGCGCTCCTCGCCAGGAAGGTCATCGCGGAGACGGCCCGCCGGGCCGACCTGGCCCTGTCCGAGGAGGCTCGGCAGGGGTGAAGGAGACGGGCCCGCCGAATCGGGAAGATCCGGTGGGCCCGGCGGGCGATGCCGTCTCAGGCCTGCTCGCGCAGCTTCTTGAGGGTGGTCACGTCCTCGGCGTGGGGACCCTCCGGCCCGGGGGTCTCCAGGGTGATGGGGACCCCGGCGGTCACCGGGTGGCGGAACAGCTCGGCGAAGGGTTCGGCGCCGATGTGGCCCTTGCCGATGTTCTCGTGCCGGTCCTTGTTGCTGCCGCACGGCGCCTTGGAGTCGTTGCAGTGGATGAGTTTGAGCCGGTCGGCGCCCACCACCTCGCCGAAACGGTCCAGCGCCTCGCGCATGCCCTCCACCGTGGAGATGTCGTGCCCGGCCGCGAACAGGTGCGCGGTGTCCAGGCACACACCCACGTTGGGGTGCCAGTCCAGGGCCTCGAAGTAGGGGACCAGGTCGTCGACGGTGGCGCACAGCACCTGACCCTGCCCGGCCATGGGCTCCAACAGCAGCGGGGGCACGTCCCCGCCCAGCCGTTCCAGCATCGGCAGCAGGCGCTCGCGGGCACGGGCCAACCCGTCCTCACGGGTGCCCGAGACGGCCGAACCGGTGTGCATGACCGCGCCCAGCGCGCCGATCCGCGCGCTTCGCCGCAGTGCGTGCTCCATCGAGGTGATCGACTTGGCGGCGGTCTCCTCGCTGGGGGTGCCCGGATTGATCAGGTAGGGGGCGTGCACGAACACGGGCAGGTCGGCGCGCTCGCGCATCATCGCGTCCTGGGCGGGGTCGCCGTCGTTGGTGGCCCACCCGCGGGGGTTGGACACGAACACCTGGACGGTCTCGGCGCCGATCTTCTCCGCGTAGGCCAGGCCCTTGGTGGCCATGCCGCCCGCGACCGGGACGTGCGCGCCGATCGGGGACTGAGGTCTTTGTTCGGTGTTGTTCATCGTCGAACCACCTTAGGCCGTGCGGCCGCTCACACGGGCGGTGGCCCTCAGCGACGTTCGCGCAGTTCGGTGAGCATCCCGGGGAGTTCCCACAGCACGGTGACGTGGCCGTGGTCGGGCAGCATGCGCAGTTCGGTCCCGGGTACGAGCCCGGCGGTGTGCGTGGCGTGCGCCAGGGGCACCACGGTGTCCTGGTCGCCGTGGGCCACCAGGAACGAAGAGGCGACGGTCGAGGGATCGAAGGTCCAGGGGCGGCCCTGGACCCAGGCGTCCTGGGTGTAGCCGCCGACCCCTTGGGCGAAGGCCTCCTTGGCCGAGGCGGCCAGGTGCGGGACGTGTCGGGTGGCGAACAGCCTCCGGTCCGGTTCGGGCCACTCGGAGGGGCCTTCGCCGAGGTTGCGCTCGCCCCATTCCAGGGCGGCCCTCTCGTCGGGCAGCCGCATCATGGCGCACTCGTCCGGTGAGTAGCCCTCCCACGCCGGTGCCCAGGAGAAGTCGGTGACCCCGCCCAGGACGACCGTGCCGTGCACCCGGTCGGGCAGCAGGGCGGCGGTGACCACGCCGTAGGGGCCGCCGGAGGAGTGCGCGGCCACCAGGAACCGGTCCAGGCCGAGGGCGTCGGCGAAGGCGGCCATGTCCTCGGCCCAGTCGGTGAGGGTTCGCCCCGGGGCGGGGGCCGAACCACCGTAGCCGGGCCGGTCCGGGGTGAGCACCCGCAGACCGGCCGACCTGAACTCGGCGTGCTGGTCGCCCAGGTTCCGGCGACTCATCGGGGCGCCGTGGAAGAACAGGACGGGGGTGCCGTCGGGGTCGCCGATGTCGGTGTAGGCGACCTGACGTCCCTGGAGCTCGACCGTGGTGTCCCGCATGCAGTTCGCGCCTCCCGCTCGGTGGTGCCCGCACTCTAGGCGGCGCCCTCTCCGGCGGCAAACAGGGGACACGCCTTGTGGCCCCTCACCGTCGCGGGGTCAGGGGCCGGTTGGTGTGGACGCGGCCGTGCGGGTCCACTCGGTCCCGGATCGCGACGAGCCGGGCCAGGGCGTCGGGTTCGTACATGCGTGCCACGTCCGAGGTGGGGACCGGACCGAAGTTGAGGTTGCTCGCGAGCCCCAGGGTGTGTTCGGTCAACAGGCCGGTGGCCCGCGCGCGCAGATCCGCCATGGCGTCGGTGTCGTGCGGGGTGGCGAAGGTGAGCACGCCCAGGGCGTGGGTGGCGGCACGGTGGCTCACCGCGGCCGGGACCTTCGGCGGCCGTGACATGGCCCCGCCCAGGTGACGCAGCGACACCAGGCTCATGAAGGGGCGGTCGGCCGCCATCAGCTTCGACAACGCGGTCATCGCGTCCTCGCCCGGGTCGGTGAGCATCATCGCGCGGCCTCGGTAGGGCGCCGGGTCGTCGTGGTCGTCGAAGACCGTCTCGGACTCGGCGTAGGGCAGGACGCGCGTGGTGTCCCTGAGGACGGGAGCGATGGACCGCAGCGGCTCCACCCACGTCGGGCCCTGCGCCAGGGGGCCGCACCAGGCCATGGACAGCTGGACCACCATCCGTCCGCGCATGGGCTCGGGTACGCCCTCCACATCGGGGTAGACCAGGGCGCAGGCCCCGGAGGTCATCTCCTCGGGCACCGTGGCGGTCCAGCGCAGCCACGCGGCCAGGGCCTCGGGTATGTCGGTGGCGTCCAGGTACAGGCTGCCGCCGTACAGGTGGGAGACCGGGAACAGCGCGAACTCCATCCCGGTGACCAGGCCGAACGATCCTCCGCCGCCGCGCAGTGCCCAGAACAGGTCGGGTTCGGTCTCGGCCGTCACCCGATGGGTCTCACCGTCGGCGGCGACCAGGTCCAATGCGTGCACGTGGTCGGCGGCGTATCCGTGCCGGCGGCCCATCAACGACATTCCACCGCCCAAGGTGTAGGAGACCGCGCCGACCGCGGGCGCGCTGCCCGACAGGGGTGCGAGCCCGTGCGGGGCGGCGGCGTCGATGACGTCCCGCCAGATCGCCCCGGCCCCGACCCGGGCGGTGCGGCGCCGGGGGTCCACCTCCACGGTGTCCAGGGCGGTGGTGTCCACCAGGATTCCGCCGCTCGCCCCGGTGCCGCGGCCGTGCCCGGTGCGTTGCGCGGCCACGGGTACGCCCAGTTCGGCGGCGGTGCGTACGGCGGTGCGCACGTCCTCGGTGTCGGTGGCGCGCAGTACGGCGTCGGGTGTGTGCGGGGACAGGGATTGGGCGCCGGAGCGGGCCCGCTCGAACCCCTCGGAGCCGGGTGCGTACACCCGATCCCTGTGCGCCTGTCCCAGGCGCGCTCGCAGTGTCCTCGTCACGTCGTTCGTGTGCTTCTGATCGCTCATGTGGTCACGGTAGAGACCAATGCGGTCACATCATGGCCGCGATGGCCGGCAGGATGATGGGCATGGTCGAGACCGAGTCGGTCCGCGCGGGATTGCCGCAGCGGCTGTTGCGCCTGTTGTCCCTACTTCAGGTGCGCCGGGAGTGGAGCGGGGCCGAACTCACCGAACGGCTCGGTGTCAGTGCTCGAACCCTGCGCCGTGACGTGGAACGCCTGCGCGACCTGGACTACCGCGTCGAGGGCACCCCCGGGGTGGCGGGCGGCTATCGGCTGGTCTCCGGCTCGGACCTGCCTCCGTTGCTGCTGGACGACGACGAGGCCGTGGCCATCGCCATGGGATTGACGACCGTGCAGGGTGTGGGTGAGAGCGCGCTGCGTGCCCTGGCCAAACTCGAACGGCTACTGCCCGCCCGCCTGCGCCCCCGGTTGTCGGCGGTGGCCGGGGCGACCTCGACCGTGCCCCACCCCGACACCCCGGGCGTGGACCCCACGGTCCTGGGGATGCTGGCCGCCAACAGCCGCGATCGGGTGGTCACCGACCTGGTCCACCGTTCCCGTTCCGGGGAGCGCACCGAACGTCGCGTCGAACCCCACCACCTGGTCCTGCACGGTGGGCACTGGTACCTCATCGCCCACGACACCGACCGTGCGGACTGGCGGACCTTTCGGGTCGACCGGATGAGCGACCCGCGGCCCACCCATGGGCGCTTCGAGCCCCGCGAGCTGACCGCGCCCGACCCCGCGACCTTCCTCACCCGCCACTTCGCGCGCGGCGAGTACCGCTACACCGCCACGCTCACCCTGGGGCTGCCCGCGGAGGAGGTGCGTCGGCGCGTGTACGGGCCCCTGCCCGGCTCCCTCACCCCGTTGGACGAGGGGCGTTGTCGGGCACGGCTCAGCGCCGACACCGTCGACCTGGTGTGTCAGTACGTCGCGGTGTTGTCGGCCCTGGGCGCCGAGTTCACGCTGGAGGCCCCACCGGAGGTCACCGACCGTCTCCACGCTCTGGGTACCCGGCTCGGCCGATGAGGCGTTCGAGTACGTGCGCGGTGCCACGGAACGTTAGTCTCGTGCCCGTGAGCACCTCGACCACGCCCTCGGCCACCCTTTCCGACGTCGTCACCGCCTTCGAGGAGGTCTACCCGCCATCGTGGGCCGCCTCCTGGGACGCGGTCGGCCTGGTCTGCGGAGACCCGGAACAACCGGTGGATAAGATCCTGTTCGCGGTCGATCCGGTGGACGCCGTCGTCGACGAGGCCCTCACCCGGGGCGCCGACCTGATCATCACGCACCATCCGCTCATGCTGCGCGGGGTCACCAGCGTGGCCGCGGACACCCCCAAGGGTCGGATCGTGCACCGGCTCATCCGTTCGGGTGTGGCCTTGTACACCGCACATACCAACGCCGACACCGCCTCACCGGGGGTCTCCGACGCCTTGGCGCGCGCCGTCGGGCTCACCGGACAGCTGCGCCCGCTGGACCCCGACACCACCGACCCCGAGGGACGGCGTGGAATCGGGCGCATCGGTGAACTGCCCGCCCCGCTCGTGCTGGGCGACTTCGCCGACCAGGTCGCCCGAGGGCTGCCGGCCACCGCCGCGGGCATTCGGGTCGCCGGAGACCTGGACCGCCTGATCAGCACCGTGGCCGTCTCCGGTGGCGCCGGGGACTCCCTGTTGGGCGCGGCCCGCGCCGCCGAGGTGGACGTCTACGTCACCTCCGACCTGCGCCACCACCCGGCCTCGGAGTTCGTCGAGCGGGCCGGTGGTCCCGCCCTGATCGACACCGCGCACTTCGCCAGTGAATGGCCGTGGTTGGCCGACGGTGCGAGCCACCTGGGCGACGCGCTCGGGCGTTCGGTCGGCCCGAATGGGGCTAACGTGGAGATCCACGTGTCGACCACCGTGACGGACGCCTGGTCACGGACCTTCCAACACGTGTAGAACCCGCAGTACCGAAGACCACAACTGCACAGAGCGCGGGCGGCCCTCGAAGGCCTCCCCACCGCGATCCTCAGGAGACCCCAAGTGAAAGCCGAACCCGCCGCGCAGGCCAGACTCCTCGACCTTCAGAGCCTGGACTCCGAACTCCAGCTTCTGGAACACCGTCTCCACACCCTGCCCGAGATCGCCGAGGCGGCCCGGCTCAAGCAGCGGGCCGACGCCCTGGAGGCCGATCTGATGGCGGCCCAGACCAAGGCCTCCGACATCCAACGCCACCAGCGCAAGGCCGAGAGCGACGTCGAGCAGGTGCGAGCCCGTGCCGACCGTGACGCCAAGCGTTTGGAGTCGGGTGCGATCACCAACGCCAAGGACCTGCAGAACCTGCAGTCGGAGATCGAGTCGTTGGGGCGTCGCCAGTCCGAGCTGGAGGAGATCGTCCTGGAGGTCATGGAGGAGGCCGAGACGATCAACGCCGACGTCGTCCGTCTGGGTGAGGAGCGCGAGGCCGCGGTGGCCGAAGTCACCGAGGTCACCGCCCGCCGTGACACCGCCGCCGCGGAGATCCAGTGGGACCGAACCCGCCTCGGTCAGGACCGTGAGCGGGTGGCCGGTGAGATCCCCGACGACCTGATGAAGCTCTACGACAAGCTGCGCGGCCAGTACGACGGTGTGGCCGTCGCCCCGCTGCGCTATGGCCGCTGCAACGGTTGCAAGTTGGCGTTGAGCACCATGGAACTCAACGAGATCCGGGCCGCGGCGGCCGACGAGATCGTCCGCTGTGAGGACTGCCGACGCATCCTGGTGCGCACCGAGGAATCGGGCCTGCACGCCCCCGTCGCGGAGTGAGCCGCGCCTGGGGTGCGCCCGACACCGAACCGACCCGGCTGCTCCTGCTCCGGCATGGGCGGACCCCGCTGTCCGTCGAACGGCGCTTCGCCGGACGCGGTGACATCCCCCTTACGGAGACCGGTCACGCCCAGGCCGAGGCGGCCGCGCGCCGTGCGGCCGAAATCGGTGTGGACGTGATCGTGTCCTCGCCGCTCGCGCGTACCCGGCTGACCGCCGGGTACGCGGCCGACCTGCTGGGACTTCCGGTGGAGTTGGACGAGGGGTTCGTGGAGACCGACTTCGGGATCTGGGAGGGGTTGACCTTCGCCCAGGCGCGCGAACGCGACGCCGAGCACGTGGACCGTTGGCTGTCCGACCCCGAGACGGGGCCGCCCGGGGGAGAGAGTTTCGCCCGGGTGGCCGAACGCGTCGCGAAGGCTCGCGATGCCCTGCTGGAACGCCACCGGGGCCGTCGGGTGCTGCTGGTCGGCCACGTCACCCCGATCAAGGTCATCGTCCAGCAGGCGATGCTCGCCCCCATCGAGGCGTTGTACCGCATGCACCTGGACACCGGGTGCCTGACCGAGGTGGACTGTTACGCGGATGGCCCACAGGTGGTGCGCTCCCTCAACGACACCGCCCATTTGAAGGGGTTAGACTGACCCTCAGAGGGGGAGTCGGCCAGACGGTCGCGGATCCGCGTTCGGCGCGGGTTCGAGGAAAGTCCGGACTCCACAGGGCAGGGTGGTCGGTAACACCGACCCGGGGTGACCCGCGGGACAGTGCCACAGAAAGCAGACCGCCACCGTTCGCGGTGGTAAGGGTGAAACGGTGGTGTAAGAGACCACCAGCGGCCGGAGTGATCCGGGCGGCTAGGTAAACCCCACCCGGAGCAAGGTCAAAAAGAGAACCTTCGGGTTCTCGCGCGGATGTTCGAGGGCGGCCCGCCCGAGTCCGCGGGTAGACCGCACCGAGGTCGTCGGTAACGACGGCCCCAGATGGATGACCGTCCGGTCCGTCAGGACCCGACAGAATCCGGCTTACCGGCCGACTCCCTCCTCTCTTGGTGTCCGGCCTGCGAATACCTCGCCCATGGCCACCTCGATGGCCCACGAACCCGTCGATACGGCGTCGGTGGCCGCGCCCTTGTGATTGGTCTCGATCTCCCGCGCCGATGACCCCCGGTGCCCGACCGAACCCCGTCCCGCGGCGCGTATCGGCGTGGGGCCGGATACGCCGGGGATACGGGGATACCGCTTCGTGGTGATGGTCCGAACCCCTGTGGCACCGGTAGATTGACCCATGCGCTCCGGTCCCCCGGGGCACGAACGCCCGCGGGCCCGATGGGGTCGGGCCGACGGGCATCCGCGTTCATGGGAATGGGTGACTCTCGTTGGACTCCACCGCCGTCTGGGTGGTCCTCTTCGGCCTGCCGATCCTGGCGATCGTGGCGATCATCCTGCTCGCCATGTACCAGGCATCAGGCGTTCAGCAGGACGGGCGTGACGACGCCCCGGACGACGATTCCGCCGGCTGAGGCGGCGGGACCGGTTCGGACCCGCCCCCGACCCCCTGGACCGGATCGAAGCCGCCGGTCGCGGGGTCCAACAGGTGCACCCTCGCCGACTCCAGGTCGTAGTACATGCCCGAAAGGGTCAGCTCGCCCGACTCCAGTTTCTCGCGGACCGTCGGGTGCCTTTCGAGGTTGTCGAGCTGCTCGACCACGTTGGCCTGGGCCAGGCGACGTAGCGCCTCGGCGGTGGGCAGCGCGGTGAGCTCGGCGTGTTCGGCGTGGGCCCGTCGCAGGCTCGCGTCACCCTTGGCCAACCAGCGGCGGATGTGCGTGGTCGCCACTTCCTCGGGCTCTCGGTGGGTCCGGTCCAGGAGTGCCTGCATGGCCCCACAGCGAGAGTGACCGCACACCACGATGGAGGGCACCCGCAACACGTTGATCGCGTACTCGATCGCGGCGCCCACGGAACCGTCGGGGTCGTCGGGGGCGGGCACCAGGTTGCCCACGTTGCGCACCGTGTACAGGTCGCCGGGTCCGCTGGCGGTGATCAGGTTGGGCACCACCCTGGCGTCGGCGCAGGTGATGAACAGCGCGGTGGGACGGTGGCCGTGTTCCAGTCGGCTCATCACCGAACGCATACGGTCGGCGGTGCTCGCGTGGTACTCCCGGGCTCCGGCGGTGAGCAGACCGATCGGGTGGGCCTCCTCCTCGGTCCGGGCGCGGTCGCGCATGTCCCAGGGCGCCCACCAACGGCCCTTGGGCACGGTCTTGGCGGCCGGGGCGGAACGGGTGGAGCTGCGCGCGTACCACTGCTCGTGCACCTCGTCGATGTCCACGCTTCCACCGGTGCGTTCGTGGTCCACCCGCCAGGCGTGGATGGCCTCGAAGGCGGCGTGGTCCATGAAGTCCACGTGCAGGTCCAGGTCCACGCGGGTTCCCGTCGGGACGGTGCGCAGCACGTGCGTGAGGCGGGGCACCCCCAGGAACGTGAGTGAGCCGTCCACCGTCACGTGCACGCGACCGTCGTGTTCCTCGGTGGTCACGGTGAGCCTGGTCAGCCGTCGCAGGGACATGATCATGGCGAGCGCGAACCCGATGCACACCCCTTCCAACAGTCCCAGGAACACCACGGTGGACAGGGTGATCAGGTAGACGGCGGCCTCGTGGTGGCGGCGCAGGTCGCGCAGGTGCGCCAGGGACACCATCTGTGTGCCGATGAACACCAACAGCGCGGCCAACGCCGCCATCGGGATCAGTTCGACCACGTGTGCGAAGAACGCCACGAACAGCAGGATCCACACCCCGTGCAGGATCGTGGAGAGCGGGCTTCGGGCCCCGGCGCGCACGTTGGCGGTGCTGCGCACGATCACCCCCGCGACGGGCAGCCCACCGAGGGCGCCGCTGACGGTGTTGGCGGCGCCCTGGCCGCACAGTTCGCGGTTGAGTCGGACGCGGCGGCCACTGTGCAGGCGGTCCACGGCGATGGCGGCCAGGAGCGATTCGACACTGGCGACCATGGCCACGGCCGCCACCGCCAGGGCGATTCCGTGCCACTGGCCGGACTCGGGCAGGGCGGGTCCGTTCCACGCCTGGGCCAGGGAGGCGGGCAACGTGACGGTCTCGACCTCCCAACGTCCCAGGGTCGCGATGACGGTGGCGGTTCCGACCGCGACCAGCGCGGCCGGGATCACGCCCGGTCGGACCCCGGCGATGGCGGGCAGCCGGTTCCAACCGAACATGATGGCGATGGTGACGACCCCGACCAGGACCGCCGCGGTGTGGTTCTGCGCGACCTGTCGAGGCAGGTCGGCGATGTTGGCCAGGGCGGAGCTCTGGGGCGCGCCGCCCAGGACCACGTGGAGTTGGGCCAGGGCGATGGTCACGCCCACCCCGGCGAGCATGCCGTGGACGACGGCGGGGGAGACGGCCAGGGCGGCGCGTGCGATGCGGAACGCGCCCAGGGCCAGTTGGACCAGGCCCGCCAACAGCGTGATCAGGCAGGTGACCCGCCAGCCGTAGGTCAGGATCAGGTCGGCGACGATGATGGTGAGTCCGGCGGCGGGGCCGCTGACCTGGACCACCGAACCGCCGACCAGGCCGGCGACGATGCCGCCCACGACGGCGGCGATGATGCCCGCGATGAGGGGCGCGCCGGAGGCGACGGCGATCCCCAGGGACAAGGGGACGGCGACCAGGAAGACCACGAGGGAGGCGCCGATGTCGGCGGCCGGTCCCTTGCGGTCCGGGTGGGTTTCCGGCGGCGGGGAGGTCTCTCCTCGCCGCCCGGGTAGTGCTCCCTGGACGTCGTTGCGCATGGTTGCTCCGTTCGGGTCGAACCGGGCGGGTGCGCGCGAGGGCGCACGTGGACGGGGGTGTGCGGCGGTGCGCCTGACAGCGGGGACACCCCGATGAGTGCATGTTCAATCACTCATTGTAGTCAATATTCATGACACCGAGTGACGAATCATCGCGGTTCTGGTGACCGCTCTCGTCACTGGGGGCGTCGGGGAAACGAACGGGACATAAGAAAACCGAGGTGGCGGGGTTTCCGCCACCTCGGTGGGATGAGGCGATGAATCCGATGTCGTTCCCGCGGGGCCGGGTCGATGTCACGCTCGGTCGCCCGAGGCCGGTCCCGGCCATACGGTCACCGGAAGCGCCCGTCCTCGTAACCGCCCTCGTAGTAGTCCTGGCCGTAACCGGGGCGGGGCTCCTCGTCGTAGGGTCCCTGGCCCGGCCGCGGGGCGGGGCCACCGTACCGCGGGCCCGCGCCGGGTCGTTCGCCCTCGGGGTGCCGGTCGTCCACCTGTGGGTAGCCGTAGTCCGAGGGTGGGAAACCCCCGCCCAGCATGTCCGAGTAACCGCCTTGGCCACCGGGGCTCTGCGGGGGCCCTCCCTGGCCCAACGGTCGTCCGAACCGATCGGTCTGTGGTGGCCGCTGCTCGCTGTAGGGCAGGCCGCTGAACTGGCCGCTCTGGTAGGCGCCGTACCCGGGGTCGGCGGGGTATCCGCCGGTCGGATACGGGGCGGATCGACCCGGCCCGTCCTGTCCGCCGGGTCCACCGGGCATCTGCGTGGGCCGACCGGACCCCCCGTAACCGGGTCCCTGCGGGGAGTCCCACAGGGGGGCGTTGCCTCCGTGGCCCGTGCCGGGGGCCCCGGGCATCGTGGGCCCGCCCGGAGCCATCGGACCACTCGGGACCCCGGGTCCACCGGGCACGCCCAGGGCACCCGATGCGCCGGGAGTGTCGAACCGGCCGAGGTCACCCTGGCCGGTCGGTCCGCCCAGGTGGCCCGACCGGGTGTGGGTGCCGCTGTCGTAGGGGTTGCGTTGGTGGGTTCCGGTGTCGTACTCGGGTCGGGTGAAGGAGTCGGTGTCGTAGGTGGGGCGGCTGT